>NZ_SZPP01000058.1:0-46327 GCF_030263775.1 Candidatus Jettenia sp. AMX1 | reverse complement strand
GTATGATGAAATTAGGAATGCCGGAAAGTTATGCGATCTCATAAATTGCATACTACAGGGAAAAACTGCTTTTTTATCGGATTTGTGCAACAAAGCCATATAAATGTATAGGAATTTCAATCCCGTAGGGTAACCCTTTAGGGTTGTTCTTACCCAGGTATACCCCAGCGGGGAAGCAAGGCTAAAGCCTTGCCCTACATCTTGCATAAAGATAAAATTCGCCGAAGACCTGGTTTAGGTATATACTGTGTTTTCTTAATGAGGAGTTTCTTTTGTTATACCTTCTAATTCTTCCAGCTTTCCTTCAGCAATCTCTTCTTCCAGTCTTACCACTTCCCGGAAAGCGATACCTTCTCTCCAGAGAAAAAGAAAACCCAAAACTATGGAAGGCAGAACACTGATGGCCCACAAGATAATAGCATAGCTTTGAGCTGCTGTCGCCTGTATCCCAAAAATATCCAGTGATTTTAGTATTGCGATATGAAAGACTCCAATGTACCCGGGCGCTTGAGGCAGAGCAATTGCCAGCGCCAGACAAACAGCGATAAGGCATGCGCCAACGAAAGGAAGATGTATATGGAAGGAAAATCCAAGGAGATATATTTCTGCTCCGGCAATAATCCAGATCAGGAATGAAAGCGCTAGTATCCATAGGGTCTGCGCTTTGTTCTCCAGTATCCTTAGTCCATAAACAAAGGATTCGTAAAACTCCATAGTTTTATCCTTAAATTTGTGGGGGAGAAAGGAACAGAGTTTCAGCAGTATTTTTCTAAAGAAATCAGGCCTTATAATAACTAAAAAAAGGGAAACGGTAGTAAGGACTCCTATCACAGCGAATACCTCAGTCCATTTTTTCAAGGAGGGAATAATGGATTCCTTAATTGTGTTTACTTCATGGGGTGAAACCTGAACAGAGGGATTGTGGTTCGTTGCAGAGGGGTGTGGCAGTAAAGCGATGACGACCACGGTAAAGAGAATAAGGCTTAACATATCGAATATCCGCTCCACGATTACGGTGGCAACCGAGGTTGAAAATTTTACACCCTCCTTTTTATATAATAAAAAAGGCCGTAAAACTTCTCCAACACGGGCGGGAAGGATGTTGTTTGCCATGAAACCAATGCAGGTGATAGATAACAGGTTTATCATAGGAATTGATTTAATGTGCGATAATAATCCTTGCCAACGAAGCGTCCTCACTGCAAAAAATAGCAAGGATAAAATAAGTGTTGGTATGATAAACCAATAATTTGCTTCCCGTAAGGCATTTCCCAGGAGTGACCATTTGATATTTTTGACAAATAACCATAAGCAAACAACGCTAACGATAATACTTAAAATGAAAAAGATATTTTTTTTGTTCAAATTCATTGCTTTATCAATTTGAGATAACGCTCCGTTTGCGTCTGCCTGCGTTTGATGTTTGAGAAAAATAAGGCTTCAAATACCTGCCGGTATAACTTGATTGTATTTGAGAGATTTGTTCCGGCGTGCCACATCCAACGACATATCCGCCCGCATTGCCGCCTTCGGGACCAAGATCGATAAGATAATCAGCAGATTTAATAATATCCAGATTATGTTCCACCACGATTAAAGAGTGTCCGGCCTCAAGTAATTTCTGAAAACATGTGAGTAATTTTTGAATATCATCCATGTGGAGTCCTATCGTAGGTTCATCAAAGATAAAGAGCATCACGTCGGTGTTTTCCTGAGCTATGTAGGATGAAATTTTGAGTCTTTGTGCCTCTCCTCCGGATAAGGTTGTTGCAGGTTGGCCTAACCGCAGGTAGCCCAATCCCGTATCCTGAAGAAATTTTAATCCTTTGGTAATTCGCGCTGAATCATGGAAGAATATAAGGGCTTCATCTACCGTCATTTCCAATACCTCATGGATGTTTTTGTCTTTATATTTTACATCAAGCACCTTTTTATTAAATCGTTTCCCGTTACATTTATCGCAGGTAATTGTAATGTCTGCAAGGAACTGCATATCGACTATAATATAGCCGGCGCCCTCGCATTGTTCGCATCTTCCGCCAGCCACATTGAAAGAAAAAGAGCCGATTTCCAGTTTTCGTATTTTTGCATCCCGGGTTGATGAAAAGAGCCTTCGGATTTCATCAAATATCTTTATGTATGTAACGGGATTAGAACGAGGGGTTCGGCCTATGGGTGATTGATCCACAAGGACAACATCAGTAATTAATTGTGTACCTTCGATACCCTTGTATTTTCCTATGAGTCCTGCGTACCCTTTTTTCTTTTCTTTTATTGCCCCGTAAAGGGTATCTTGTACAAGGGTGCTTTTCCCTGATCCGGATACCCCCGTTACACATACGAGCATATTAAGAGGAAAGGTAACATCTATTCCCTTCAAATTATTTTGTGAAGCGCCTCTCAATACAATGGCCTTCTTGGAACTTTTTTTCCGGTTCCGGGGTATTTTAATCTCTTTAGCGCCTTTTAAATATTGTCCCGTCAGTGAAATATTATGAGCAGGCAAATCTTTAAATGCACCCTGATAAACAAGCATGCCGCCATTTTCACCTGCCCCCGGTCCAATATCGATAATCTCATCCGCTGCCTTAATGACCTCTTTTTCATGTTCAACGACGACAACGGTGTTTCCAATACTCTGTAATCGTTTCAGGATCTGTATGAGCCTGTCGGTATCTCTCGGATGAAGCCCAATACTCGGTTCATCCAGGATATAGAGGGTATTTACCAGTGAAGAACCCAGAGATGTTGTAAGGTTTACCCGTTGTGCTTCTCCTCCGGAAAGGGTACGGGTCATACGATCCAGGGTCAGATATTCTAATCCTACCTGGATCATGTAGTCTAACCGCTTTTTGATTTCCTGTAAAAGCAAGTGAGCTATATTGGTTTCATAATCGGTAAGCTGAAGTTCTTTGAAGAATTGGTAAGCTTCTTCAATTGTCATGTTGCAGATATCCGATATATTCTTATTGTTAATCAGAACATGTAATGCCTGATTTTTCAAGCGTTTTCCATTGCAGGTATGACAAAGGGTATATCCCCGGTATTTACTCAGGAATACGCGGATGTGCATCTTATATTTTCGTTGTTCTAACCAGTGAAAAAAATCGTAGATACCACAGAAATCTTCTGTGCCTTCCAGGATTAATTTTACCTGCTCCTTCGTTAATTTACGGAAGGGGACAGTGAGTGGTATATTATATTTTGCAGATGCCTTTTTAAGCGATTCAAACATCGAGTTGTAGGTAGGTGTTTTCCAGGGAGCGATAGCTCCCTGATTCAACGTTTTTTCTTTATCCGGTATGACGGCATCCAGGTTGATATCGATAGTATGTCCAAAACCCTGACATTTAGGACAGGCGCCAATCGGGTTGTTAAACGAAAATAGCATAGGTACGGGATCAGGATATTCAATAGCACAATAACTGCAAAAGAATTGCTTGCTGTATTTGAGTTCTCTCCAGGGGGCTCCCTGAATATTAAGAGGCTGGCCTTGTATATGCGGATCATTACAAAGAGAAGAATCAGGACTATTGTAGATAATACTTGCATGTCCCGCACCCAGGCGGTATGCAGTTTCCAGAGCATCCACAAGGCGTTCTTTACTAACGTCTTTAACGACAAGCCGGTCAATAATTCCATAAACAAATTTTGCAGATCTGATATCCCAATCGTTTTTTTCTGAGGTGATGTCAAGAATAGCAGTATCGGCCAGGATTCTTACCAACCCACGCTCTTTCAGCAGGTTAATGTGTGCCTGACTTGAAACTTTTTGACTCATAACGATTGGGAATGTAACGAGGAACCGTGTTTCTTCCGGCAATGATAAGATGGTTTCCACAATATGAGAGACAGAGTCTATTTGTACCTGTCGGTTACAGATGCTACAAAAGGTCTTGCCAATCCGGGCAAACAGTAATCTCAGGTAGTCATTAATCTCTGTGGCAGTCCCAACGGTTGAGCGGCGGTTTTTTACCGGATTTTTTTGCTGAATGGCTATTGCAGGCGGGATTCCTTCGATGTGATCTACATCCGGTTTATCCATTTTTTCCAGGAATTGACGCGCATAAGCTGAAAAAGACTCTACATATCGCCTTTGCCCCTCTGCAAAAAGGGTATCAAATGCCAGGCTTGATTTGCCCGATCCACTGACTCCTGTAATCACCACAAGCTTTTTATGCGGGATTTCAACGGTGATATTCTTAAGATTATGCACCCGTATGCCACGGGCAATAATGGATTTTTTCATAGTTGTGTAATTGTTTTAGTTGAATGGTAAAGAAATTTTCATTTGGACACGGATGAACATAGATTTCTTAATAATTTCCCTGTATCTGTTTCGTGTTCATTCGTGGCTAACACCTACAGGTTTTTGTCCAGGTACTCCTTTAATGCCTCCTGCCACGGTTTCATGGTTTGCCCGCTATCTTGGGTATATTTAGTGCAGTTGAGAGAAGAATTTTGAGGAACCATTGCAGCACGTTTGTAATCAGCAGTTTTCACCGGGAGTACCGATACAGAGCTATCGGTTAATTCGAAGATCTTCTTTGCCCATTCATACCGTGAACAAGTCCCTGAATTTGTTATATGATAGAGGCCCCGAAGGTCCAGCGAAATCATTGTTCCTATTGCATGCGATAAGTTTGCTGTATACGTAGGGCTTCCATACTGATCAGTTACAACGGACACTGAGCGGTTCTTTTTTCCAAGATCAAGCATGGTAGTTACGAAATTTCTTCTCCACGGACCAAAGAGCCATGCTGTCCTGATGATAATGTAATTATCCAATATCTCCTGTATAGCCAACTCTCCTGCAAGTTTCGATTTACCATAAACCGATATGGGATTCGTTTGATCCGTTTCGATATAAGGCTCATTTTTCGTGCCATCAAATACATAGTCAGTACTTATCTGGATAACCTTTGCCTCTGCATGTTTTGCAGCCAATGCTATATTTTTTGCTCCGGCAGCGTTAACGGCAAAAGCCACAGGTATCTGTGTTTCACATGCATCTACATTTGTAAACGCTGCACAATTGATAATAGTATTTGGCCTGATGTGAGCGATGAGTCTGGAGGTGTCTGAATGATGAGTAATATCCACCTGCTTATGGTTTACGCCAATTACTTCGGAAATACTTTTGGAATGAGAGAGATTGGACAAATAGTTAACAAGATATCTGCCCAGCATGCCGTCAGAGCCAATAACAAGTATTTTCATAGAGAGATTGTATTAAAATGTAACTGATAGACACGTTTATATTCCCCTTCTTCCGACATGAGGGACTCATGATTGCCTACTTCTATGATACGTCCATGTTTCATTACAACGATTCTGTTACAATGTTGTATTGTGGAGAGGCGGTGGGCAACAATAATGGTTGTTCTGCCGGTAATCAGATTGTTTAATGCATCCTGCACCAGCTTCTCAGATGTATAATCCAGGGATGAAGTTGCTTCATCCAAGAGTAAAATGGGAGCGTTTTTTAATATGGCGCGGGCAATGGCAATTCGCTGGCGTTGTCCTCCCGATAATTTCACCCCCAATTCACCTACCACCGTATCATAGCCTTTGGGAAGTTCCATAATGAAGTCGTGAATATGGGCAGCTTGTGCCGCAGCATGAACGTCAGCTATCGAGGCATCCCTTTTTCCATAGAGAATATTCTCATAAAAACTACGATTAAAAAGAAAGGTCTGTTGGGCTACAATCGCAATATGAGAAAGAAGCGATTCTCGTTTGATCTGCCGTATATCTATTCCATCAATTTCGATACTACCTTCGACAGGATCATAGAAACGCGGTATTAAGTTTATAAGACTGGTCTTACCTGCCCCGCTTTCACCTACAATGGCAATAACCTCCCCTTTATAAATCGTAAGGCATATATCTTTCAATTTAAATTCTTTACTGCCATCATATGAAAAGCTTACATTCTTAAAGGAGATGCCTTCTTCTATTCTATCGAGATGCACAGCTTCAGGATGGTCTTTTATATCTGGCTCTATTGTTAATAGCTCAAAGACCCTGCTTACACCGGAAAGCGATTCCTGCAGGCTTGCGTAACCCTTCGCCAATTTCTTTACTGAAGTAATTACCATAAAACCGGTAGCAGTAATAAACCCCGCAAGTTCTCCAGGCGTGATTTTTTTTGATATGACTACATAACCGCCAAAAGCAATTAAAGCAGCAAGCCCTAAGGTATAGACGAATTCACTGGTGCTGGTATTGAGCGCCTTTGCCTTAACCATTTTTAACCTTTTTTTGTAGAAGCGTTCACTGATCGTGTGTATCTCCCGGCTCTCTTCATCTTCCATTTTGAATGCCTTTACAATCCGAATACCTGCAAACATTTCACGTAAGGCGTCCGTAAGATCGGAGAGATGCCGGAGGCTCCCTTTGCCATGTTTTTTAATCTTCTTGCCCATGATCAGTACCGGGAAGAACACGATGGGAAAAACAATCAGGGTGAATAACGACAGCTTCCAGCTAAAATAAAATGCTAAGACCAGTCCACATATCAGTTTCATGGGCTGAAGCAATATTTCATCAAAAAGAATGGTGAGTCCGGATTGTGTAACGGCCATATCATTTGTTAATCTCGACAGCAAATCACCACTCTTCCTGTTTTCAAAAAAACTGAGGGGTTGAGGCAGCAGATGGTCACATACCTTATTTCGAATATCCACAACCACAGCCCACATGATAAGGTTTCTGAAATATTGCTGAAAATAAGATGACAGGAAAATAATGGGAGCGAGGATTGCCATTACTATGCCGATACTGGTAAATGAACCTGTTGCACGTTTCTGCACTCGTTCGATAAAGGTAAATTTATTGAAGACCTGTTCTTTAAATTGCCTGGCAGGAGAAGAACTTTTCTGGTCCTGTACCGGTTGATCTATATCTATCTTTGGCAAGTCAGTTATTTCTTGTACTTCCCCATGAAGCAATTTGTCCAGAATAGGTTTGATCAGTGATATCTGAATGCCATTTGCCGATGTATAGAGTATCATACTGATAATGGCCAATATCATAATCCTCCAATAGGGTTTTGCAAAAGATAATAACTTGGCGCACTCACGGAAAAGTGAATTCCTTATCATCGGTTCCTCAATTGATTTTGTGAAATAAAAGGCATTAAAGAAGATACGTTGTGCAGGGGTGATAGAATAAAATCTGATGTGTTAAGCACGTATTACATTGTTTATAGAGTTTTATAATCGCTCGTTACCGAGCTATGTTTTAGGGATATTACCTGCCATCACTCATCAGCTACAAAACATTTCAGGCGCTATTCAACTGGAAAAATGCTATCACATAGCTATCTGTTTTTCAATAAAAAGATTTTGTGTTGACCCGACTGAGGAAGATAAAATATAATCTTCAAGGTAAAAAGAATGAAATTTTCTTGAAAGGCTTGGGAATCAAAGTAAAATGGTAAGACATAAAAACAGAAAAAATACGTCATAAACCATTGAAACAAGAAAGTTTGTATTGATTATCTATAATAAGTAAACATTCGGGAATTTTGTTATTGCTAACACTTCCTTTTCTTCTATGAGTAAAATATATTATGAGTAAAAGGTGGATATTTTTTCCCCTCAACAAGGCATTACAGATAGAGATTGCAAGTAAACTTAAAATATCACCTTTGTTGGCACAAGTCCTTATCAATCGTGGGATACTGGATATTACATCGGCGAGAAACTTTCTCCAGCCGCAAATTGCGGGATTAGGAGATCCTTCTCTCCTTCACGGCATGGAAGAGGCATCTATCCGGATTAATAAAGCTGTAAGTAAAGGGGAGAAGATTGTTATCTATGGTGATTACGACGTTGACGGACTAACAGCTACTGCGGTCATGTATCGTTGCCTGAAACTATTAGGAGCGCAGGTACGTTATTATATCCCTGAAAGGCTGGAAGAGGGGTATGGTCTCAATGCAGATGCCATTAGAAGATTAAAAGAGGATGGAGCTGCTGTTATTCTGACAGTAGATTGTGGTATCAATGCCTGCCGTGAGGCAGATCTCGCGCGTGCGTATGGTATTGATCTGATTATTACTGATCACCATCAACCTGGCCAGGAAATACCTAATGCTTTTGTGGTGATCAATCCGAAATTGGAATCATCTCCGGGCGTCTTCAGAGATCTTTCCGGAGTCGGCATTGCTTTTAAGCTTGCATGGGCTATCGGGCAATATTTTTCTCCTCTCAGGAAGGTATCTCCGGAATTCAAAGATTTTCTCCTCAGCGCAATAGGGCTGGTATCATTGGGTACGATTGCTGATGTAGTGCCGCTGGTGGGTGAAAACCGTATTCTGACAAAATACGGACTTAGCGCATTGCAATATACTGAAATTCCGGGTCTGCGGGCGCTTCTCGATATCGCGGACCTTTCCCATACAAACCTTGATGTCTTTCATGTGGGATACCGGTTGGGACCCCGCCTGAATGCCCCGGGTCGTATAAGTAATGCCGGTATTGTGGTGGAGATGTTAACTACGGCGTGTAAAGAAAGGGCCGTAGAGATTGCCAATTTTCTGGAACAGGAGAATAAAAGACGGCAAGACATCCAGGTTGATATCATGGTATCGGCAAGAAAGAAGGTTATCAATGAAATAAACCTGGATGAAACGAGCGCTATCGTGTTGGCAGACCAGACCTGGCATCCTGGAGTTATAGGAATTATTGCCTCGAAAATTGTGGAAGAGTTTAACCGTCCCACGGTAATGATTGCTATTACCGATGATGTGGGTCATGGCTCCGCACGTTCCATCCCGTCATTCCATATACTGAAAGCCCTGGAATTTTGTAAGAGTAAGCTGCTTTCGGTAGGGGGTCATGCACAGGCTGCCGGATTAAAGATACATCCTCAACACATCAACGAATTTCGTGATATGCTCAACAGCGCGACATCTCAAAGGCTTCACAAGACGGATCTGGTACCCGTCCTGAATATTGATGCAGAAATTACCCTTTCGATGCTATCGAAGGCATTAGTGACAGAACTTGCGCGTCTGTCCCCCTACGGCGAAGGGAACCCCGCCCCTGTGTTTGCTGCCACAAATTTAAAAATTGTCGGTCAGCCACGCCGTATTGGTACAAAGGGGCAACATCTGAGCTTTTATGTGAAACAGGAAGATGTTGCTATCAGGGCTGTAGCTTTTGGGATGGGCGGACAAATAGACAGGCTGAGACAAAACGGGAGGGCATGTTCTCTTGCCTTCGCCGTAAAAATAAATAATTGGATGGATGGTGATAATCTTGAACTGGAGGTTAAAGATATAAAATTTGATAATGAATAATGGACAATATCTGTATTGCAAAAGAGTGGGAGCTTGTTGCTGACCGGATAAAACAAAATGCAAAAACCTGCATCGTTCTCGGTAGTGTTAATAGTGGCAAAAGCACCTTCTGTAAATTTCTGGTCCGGAAATGGACGGCATCTAAAATGTGCGTTGGGTATGTCGATAGTGATGTAGGGCAATCCACTTTAGGCCTGCCAACCACGATATCGATGAAGGTTTTTCGTGATCCTCCCCATCCTGATGATTATTCACGTCCGAACGGCTTGCACTTTGTAGGAAATACTTCGCCGGAAGGTTTTTTGTTACAGACCCTCCATGCATTAAGAATCATGGTGGACACCTGTTTTCAACAGGGTTCGGAAATTGCCCTGATAGACACGACGGGTTTTATCGATGGCCCCGTTGCCCGTATTCTGAAATTCTACAAGATAGAAATGCTCAAACCTCAATGGATTATTGCATTACAGGCACAGGGAGAGATTGAGCATCTTTTGAGAGGATACGAGAGAATGGGCTGGCAGATCATACGGCTTGCAAGTTCAAAGCACGTGATAGTGCGTTCGCAAGCTGAAAGGCAGAGATACAGAAGCGAAAAATACCGGGCGTATTTCAAACGGGCAAGGGTAATACCGTATCCCGTTACCAAACTTGTATTCCCCTCCTCTATCCTGGGTGTCGGCCAAAGGGTATATCCTGCTGACATACCAAAAGAAATTCTTGCAAATATTTCTGATTGCTGGTACATGGAAAAGAGCGGATCTGAACTATTAATAGTAGCAGATCAAGCTGATACGATACTACCGGCAGATAAATTGAAAAAATTTTTTGGAATTGCTACGGTGGTATGTATCAATAAATCTGAATTAAAAGACCTCCTTGTCGGCTTACATGATAAGAGAAATAATACCCTGGGACTGGGCACAATTGTTGATTTAGACCCTATTACGGAAACATTAACACTCTTTACACCGGTACAGGATACTCATAAGATAGTAACCGTGCATCTGGGGGCATTAAAAATCGGACAGGGTGGAAATGAAACTGGCAAGATAAAGGTTATTCGCTATGCTTAGATTGGTCAGTGCCCTCTGTATGAGACTGAACATACCGCATTTAACCCTGAAGGAGTGACATCTCAACGCAAATATCCTCTGTCACCCCTTCGGGGTTGAAGGGCTTTTTTCCTGCTTTTTCTATAATCATGACATCCCTACGGGATTAGGTAGAGACGCAAGATTTTGCGTCTCTACAACCGACAAACGCAACATTTTGCGTCTGTACCATTGCAACATCATGTATCTCGGCGTTTAACGTTGAGAAATTTCAATTCCGTAGGGCAACCCTTTAGAGCTTGTGCAAAAAGTCCCAAGCTGGGTCATATACAGTATTGATCTAAATGAGAAAATACCATATAGTGTATCGTGGCTAAAAATAGTCATACTTCTTGCACAGGCTCTTTAGGGTTGCCATCCCCATACACTATTCAGGCGGGGCGGCAAGGCTAAAGCCTCGCCCTACATCGACACCGTTTTTTCATGAGGAGAGACGGTAAGATTTTACGTCTCTCCTGCCAAAGATAGCCTCATGGATGATCTAGGTAACTACAGCGTAAAAGAACAATAACCATTAGATACTATAATCTAAGCCCGAAGGGCTGTCATGATTATAGATAACACACAACCACGAGTACATAACTCCGAAGGGGTGACATAATTATAAACCCCATGAATGAAACTGAACACACCAGCGTGTGTCAGAGCACAATGGTAGAGACGCAAAATCTTGCGTCTCCAACATCTTGCGTCTCTACCATATGTTGTCTGGTTTTAATCGTTGATCACTATAGCTTTGTTGCAAAAAATCCTTTCCAAATCTGATTGCAACAAAAATCCCTCTGCATTCACGAAATTTCTCTTTTCTCAAGGGGGATAAAGGGGAATTACAGAAGATGATATTTCATATCTCCAGGACTTAAAATCCCTTAGATCTCCTGATATACACAGCGTCATTAATCAGATACGAATATGTCATTCCCGCGGAAGCGGGAATCCGGAAAAATACTGGAGTCCGGGTCAAGCCCGGAATGACAGATAGTTGTAAACTTATGTCGCTATGTATAGTAATAAAAGTCCTGTCAAACCCTTTCTGAATTTCAACAGAGAATACTGTTTTCAAGGTGTTGGTTTTTACGCCGAAGCCACCAATACTATTTCCAGAAAAGATGAATTCGCTGTCGCTTAATCAACCCTGCCGAAAACCCGCTTAAATAACATGAAAATTCCTATACAATGAAATTATAATTGCCATATCTGGCAAATTTTATTATTCTAAGACAGTTTATCGTTATTTTATTATAATGAATAGCTATGGGAGTTTAAATCAATGAGAAAACAGGTAAAAATTGCAGAAGAGGGAAAGGTAAGGCATTGAGAAATCGCCATCCCTTCAATTTCTCAACACGCTATTTTCTTAACCCCGATTATGAGCCTCTTGTTGTTTTCTTAAAGGTAAATACTATTTCATGAAAAAGTATATCATCGGCATTTTTTGCCTCATTACCCTGGTAATAGGATATCTGTATTTCTTTAACAGCAAAGACACTATTCAATACAAGACAGAAAAGATTGATAGAGGTAATATTAGCAAGTATGTTACTGCAACCGGAACCGTAAACCCTGTAAGAACGGTAATAATTGGCAGCCAGGTTTCAGGCCTTATAACCAAACTGTATGCCGATTTTAATTCTGAGGTGAAAGCAGGGCAGATTGTTGCACAGATCGAACCAACCCCTTTTGAGCACCGGGTGAAAAATGCGGAAGCGACCCTTGCCATTGCTACAGCTAGTCTTGAGAAGTCGAAGGTGAATTTGAAAAATAGCAAGAGAAATTACCGTCGCTTAAAAGAGCTGTTCGAAAAAAAGATAATCTCAGACACTGATTTTGATGCAGCGCTGGCAACCTATGAAGCGAATTTAGCTGATGTGAAATTAGCAGAAGCACAGGTATTGCAAGCAAAAGCTTCACTGGGAGTTGCAAAAACGGATTTAGAACATACCGTAATTATTTCACCATTGGATGGTGTCGTGATATCGAGGGATGTCGATGTAGGACAGACCGTAGCTGCAAGCTTTCAGACTCCTACATTATTTACTATTGCTGCAGACCTGGTGCATATGCAGGTAAATACCAATGTTGATGAGGCTGATATCGGTATGGTCAGGGTAGGGCAGGATGCAAAGTTTACAGTAGATGCTTTTCCTGAGGATGTTTTTGAGGGCAAGGTAATCGAGATCCGTATGTCCCCTGTTATCTTCCAAAACGTTGTCACCTATAATACGATAATTAGTGTTAATAATACAGAGCTTAAGCTTTTACCCGGAATGACGGCAAATACTTCCATCCTGGTAGCCAGGGTAGAAAATGTTCTGAGAATTCCTAATGCCGCATTACGGTATACTCCTTCGGAGGTTTTAAAAGGCGAAATAGATAAAAAGACCTTAGTTGAAAGGAAATTTGCCAAGAAAACAAGCACACATATCTGGATCCTGGAACAGGGAAAATTGGGACAAGTGGCTGTAAAGCTGGGAATTGGCGATGACCATTTTACCCAAATTTTAGAAGGTGATGTAAAAGAGGGACAAGAGGTTGTTATTTCGGAGATTGCTCATTCTAAAGCATCTCCAAAAGGCGGGCAAAGGGTTCCCTGGCGTGGCGGCCGTTATTAACTTTGTACCATAGTTACTCAAAATAAAGTTGGATTTCAGGTACCTGTTTATGCGGGAATTATGAACCGGAAATTGAGAATAACGAAACTTTCTACCTTTCCAACCTCTTTTTTTCTGATTTCAATTATTCTTATAGTTCTTAATCCTGGCATGTTGGAGATATGCAAGATCAGAATATCGTATCATTAGATAAGATTTACAAAATATACAGTATGGGAGAAGTTAAGGTTACGGCCTTGAACGGGATTTCTCTTACTATGAAAAAGGGAGAATTTGTAGCTATTATGGGGGCCTCCGGTTCAGGTAAGTCTACCCTGATGCATGTCATAGGGTGTCTTGATAGCCCCACATCCGGGAATTACTATTTGGAAGGAGTTAATATCTCCAAATTTTCAAAAAATGAATTAGCTGAAATCCGCAACAAGAAACTAGGATTTGTGTTCCAGAGTTTTAATCTCTTGAGTCGGACTACCGTAATAGAAAACATTGAATTACCGCTTATTTATAGCAAAAAAATATCTAAGATTGACAAAGATAGGATACATCAGATTATGAAGACTTTGGGCCTTGAGGGGTTCGATGAGCATTATCCGAATCAATTGTCTGGAGGACAACAACAGCGTGTAGCTATTGCACGCGCTATTATCAATAATCCGACCTTACTCCTTGCTGATGAGCCTACCGGCAATCTTGATAGCGCTACAAGCATGGACGTTATGAGGGTTCTCCATGACCTCAACCAAAAATGGGGCATTACTATTATCCTGGTCACTCATGAAAACGATATTGCAGGCTATGCCCGCAGGATTATTGTTCTCAAAGATGGTAAAGTATTGAGCGATACATCCCCACAAATCTATGTCAGACCCGTATCTTAACTACTCAGGTAGTATAGTTTCCATGAAAGAGTTAGCGTCGTCCTGATTTTAGAGAAAAACTTACGAAAAAAGAAATTTTACCGTATAATATATACTTTAAAGAAGTTTTGATGAAGAAGCATATACATTAACGTAATGTATATGTATAGGGATTTCAATTATGTAGGGCAACCCTTTAGGGTTGCTATCCCCGAGTATGCATTCTGGCGGAGAAGCAAGGTTAAAGCCTTGCCCTACCATGGTGACACCGTTTTTTCATGAGTTTGCTGCTGAAGGCAGCCTAAAAGAAGCCTCTTATACCCATGCCACCGCTTTTAAAAATAGCGTTACGCGCAATTATGAGGAATAAATTACGTTCCTCCTTGACGATACTTGGCATCGTTATAGGTGTGGGCGCTGTAATCGCTATGGTTAGTATCGGACAGGGGGCAAAGGTTATGGTTGAAAAACAACTCGAGAGCCTTGGTACAAATGTACTCATTATTATTCCTATTAGTACGACGCATACTGCTACCAGAGGCACTACGGGAACCATTACCTTAACTGTTAATGATGCTATGGCTATAGAGCGGGAATGCAGCGCAATAAGTTATGTTTCTCCGGGTCTCAGGACAAATACACAGGTTGTTTATGGTAACTTAAACTGGACGACCTCTGTGTTAGGGATAGGGCCTGATTATCAACTGATAAGGAATTGGTCAATGGAATCCGGAAGATTTATTACCCAGCAGGAAGTAAATACTATGGCAAAGGTTTGTATCCTGGGGAAAACGGTTGTAGATAACCTTTTCGGGGCGTTAGATCCTGTTGATAAATCGGTTCGGGTGAATAATATACCCTTTAAGGTCGTTGGAGTTTTAAGCGCTAAGGGGGAATCTGCTATGGGTCAGGATCAGGATGATGTTGTATTATTGCCCTACACGACTCTTCAAAGGAAAATTATGGGGGTGACTCATATTGGCGTAGTCTATGCCTCCACGGTTACCACAGAAGCTCGATTTGAGGCGATTGACCAGATTACTACCTTATTAAGGCAGCGCCATCGTTTGAGGCCGAACGAGGAAAATGATTTTAACGTTATCAGCCAGGTAGAATTTGCTTCGACCATTATGGAGACGAGCCGTACCATGACGATGCTTCTGGGGAGTATTGCATCGGTGTCTCTGATTGTTGGGGGTATCGGCATTATGAATATTATGTTGGTTTCTACGACTGAGAGGACACGGGAGATTGGTATCAGGATGGCAGTCGGCGCCAAAGAGAAGGATATCCTCTTCCAGTTTCTCATAGAGGCCACGGTTCTTAGCTCTATTGGCGGGATAATCGGGGTTGTTTTCGGTATTGTATTATCAAAGTTGGTTTCTTATTTCGGGGGCTGGCCTTCATTACTTTCCCCAATTTCTATTGCTATTGCCTTTCTTTTCTCAAATATGGTTGGTATTTTCTTTGGTTATTATCCGGCACGAAAGGCATCGCGCCTTAACCTGATTGATGCGCTCCGATATGAATAGAACAAATACAGGAAATACCTATATAAGGCTTTTGGGCTATCTAAAACCGTACTGGCATAAGTCTGTTATTGTTTTAATCCTTTCAGCAGTTGGCGCATATATCGCAGTCTTGCCTACTCAGATATTAGGTATTGCAGTAGATGAAATTAAGATAGCTGATACCTACGTTCAAACCCATCGTTCTGATGAAACGCTCCGGAATGATAAACCGTATTCTCATGAACAAAAGAACCCTATTCCACTCTCAAAACCCATGACCGCCATTTCTGCTTATATCCATGAACGATGGTTTGAAAACCATAATCAAACCCTTGTCACGCTGGTCTTTTTTGCCATGAGTTTTATCATTCTGCATACCTTTGGCGGAGCTGTTACCCTTATTCATGGCTTCATTACTTCTGAATTGGGGCAGAGGCTCATTTATGATTTGCGGAATGAGCTCTATAATCATATCCAGGGGCTTCCTCTCAGTTACTTTGAAAATAACAAGACAGGCGATATTATGAGCCGTATCATGAATGATGTCAATTCGCTCGAACAGGCAATTGTAGGCCCCGTTATTACCTTCATTACTGATATGTTCAAATTTGGCTGGATTCTCTATTTTTGCTTAAAACTTGACTGGATGCTTACCGTCATCGCCTTATTCGTATGTCCATTTATCTCTCTCTGTACCTATAACTTTGGAAAAAGGATCAGAAGAGTCTTCCGTTCCTTAAGGGATAAAACAGGCGAGCTTAACGCCCTGATTCAGGATAATATATCGGGTATTCGTGTCATTGCAGGGTTTGCAAAGGAGTCCGATGAGATGAAACGATTCCAGAAAAAGAATTATGAGAACTACGCCCTCTACGTTCGGATCCTGAAACTTGTATCTGCCCTGCGGCCTGTGGTTGACCTGATGACCGAAACCGGCGCTATGGTAGTTATCTGCCTGGGTGGATATAAGGTATTGCAAGGACAACTTTCTGCCGGTACCTTTGTTATATTTTTCCCGTATCTTCAGATGATGTACGGTCCCATTACGGGTCTTACGCGTTTCTACAATCAGGTACAGCGCGCCATTGCCTCTACCGAGCGTGTTTTTGAGGTTTTAGATACACCCGGTGACCTGAAGGTTGCTCCTGATGCCGTTGACTTGCCCCCTGTCCTCGGAGTTGTAGAATTTAAGCGTGTCCATTTTATGTATAACAACGATATGGAAGTTCTGACAAACATAAATATAAAAGCGCTTCCCGGACAGATGATTGCCCTTGTAGGCCCCAGTGGTAGCGGTAAAACTACCCTTACAAAGCTCATTCCCCGGTTTTATGATCCTACACAGGGGGATGTCTTTGTTGATGGTTATAATATCAAGGATGTTAAACCTCATTCCTTACGGAAGCAGATGGCTATGGTACTTCAGGAACCGTTTCTCTTTAATGATACGGTAAAGGCAAATATCGGGTATGCCCGTTCCGATGCTTCAGATAAAGAAATTGAAGAAGCTGCCCGCGCCGCTAACGCACATGATTTCATTGTGGAATTGCCAAAGGGATATGATTCAGTAATCGGAGAACGTGGAGTAAAACTTTCCGGAGGACAGAAACAGCGTATTGCTATTGCCTGTGCTATCCTTGCCAATCCGCGTATACTTATTCTGGACGAGGCTACCTCATCGGTAGATACCGAGACAGAGCAGCTTATTCAGCATGCTATCTATCGTCTGGTTAAGGACCGCACTACTTTTGTCATTGCACACCGGTTATCGACGATATTGCATGCAGACTTAATTATTGTCCTGGAGAAGGGTCAGATCGTAGAAATGGGGCTTCATCATGAGCTTCTTGCAAACGGCGGACTCTATAAAAAACTGTTTGAAATGCAATTTGACACACAAGAGAAGATAAAACCGGAAATTTCCGGGGGAGAGACAGGGAAAGCAGGCATAACCGTTTCATCAGAGCCTATCCTCGATTTGAATGTATCATCACAGCCTTCAAAATGGTCATAGAAATTAGAGATAATAATTTATAATGAAAAGAACGATACCTATCCTTATCTGTGTCAGCCTTATGCTGGTTTCGGGCTGTATAAAATCAGAAAAACAGGCTGAACAATCAAAAGATCAGGCCGTACCAGTGCTCGTTTCCACGGTTATTCAAAAAGATGTTCCCATCGTATTGCACAGTATCGGAACGGTAGAGGCATATTCGACGGTATCGGTTGTTTCGCAGGTTGAAGGTATGCTGACACGGGTCTATTTCAAGGAGGGCCAGTATGTAAAAAAAGGACAGCTTCTCTTTACGATTGATCCCCGGCCATACGAAGTTGCGCTGAAGAAGGCTCAGGCTGACCTGGAAAAAAATGTTACCCAGGCAAAAAATGCCGAAGCGCAGTACTACCGCTATACAGAATTAATAAAAGCAGGAATCGTTACGAAGGAAGAATATGATCAGGCGAATACCAATGCTGAAGCCCTTAAATCTATTGTTAATGCGGATAAGGCATCTTTAGAAATTGTGAAACTTCAGCTTAACTACTGTTTCATTCGTTCGCCTATCAATGGGCGTACCGGCGCTCTTATGGTGGATCAAGGTAATATTGTCAAGGCAAATGAAGAACCTGCGCTGGTAATTATCAATCAGGTTAGTCCTATCTATGTGTCTTTTTCCATTCCGGAACAAGAGCTTCATAGGGTTAAGAGCTATATGGATTCCGGAGAGCTTGGTGTAAAAGCCGTTATTCCGGGTGATGAAAATCATCCTGTGGCAGGTAGTATTGCTTTTATAGATAACGAGATTGATAGAACTACAGGTACCATACGGCTCAAAGCAGTTTTTACCAATAAAGATCATCGGCTTTGGCCTGGTCAGTTTGTGAATATCATGGTAAATCTTGCTATACAACCGGATGCCGTTGTGGTTCCATCACAGGCAGTTCAAACAGGGCAGCATGGTCAGTATGTCTTTGTCGTGGGACCTGATTTGACAGGAGAATACCGCCCTGTCGTTACGGGCAGGATGTTTAAAGGAGAAAGTGTTGTTGAGAAAGGGCTTCAGCCGGGAGAAAGAGTTGTGGTAGATGGTCAACTCCGGCTTACTTCAGGAACTAAAGTTGAGGTGAAGCGTGGATTGAAAGAGGATGGGTAACGTATCGTATGAATATCATTGAGCCTTTTATACGACGCCCGGTCATGACAACCCTTGTCATGATTGCTATTTTGCTTTTTGGTGTTGCAGGATATCGGTTTCTTCCGGTAAATGATTTACCCAATGTGGATTTTCCGACCATCCTGGTAAGCGCCAGCCTTCCCGGTGCAAGTCCGGAAACCATGGCTTCCTCTGTTGCAACTCCATTGGAAAGACAATTCTCTACCATTGCCGGATTGGATTCTATGAGCTCATCCAATTCTTTAGGCAGCACACAAATTACCTTACAATTTAATTTAAACCGGGATATTGATGCAGCAGCGCTGGATGTTCAGTCTGCAATTACAGCGGCATCAGGCAATCTTCCCCGTGAGATGTTAACCCCTCCTTCTTATAAGAAGGTAAATCCTGTTCATCCACACTCCTTCTCTCCGTAGTGAACGAATATGCAGAAACTTTTATGGCGCAGCGTATTTCCATGATTGATGGAGTAGCTCAGGTTCTCGTCTACGGCTCGCAGAAATATGCTGTCCGGATTCAACTTGACCCGACAGCCCTTGCCACACGGGGTATCGGAATAGATGAGGTGGAGCATGCTATCCGGCAGGGTAATGTCAATCTTCCCACAGGAACACTCTATGGAACTCATCAGGCGTTTACGGTGCAGGCAACTGGCCAGCTTACCAACGCCGCCGCTTACCGGTCTCTCATCGTGGCCTATCGTAATGGATCTCCCGTGCGTCTTCAGGAACTGGGAAGGGTCATTGATAGCGTCCAGATTGATAAAGTGGCAAACTGGTATAACCGTACTCGTGCTATTGTTTTGGCTATACAACGGCAGCCAGGTACCAATACGGTGGAAGTTGTGGATAACATCCGGAAGCTTATGTCCAGCTTTCATGCGCAATTGCCGGCTTCGGTTAGCCTTGATATTCTTTTCGACCGGTCCGTTATCATTCGTGAATCTGTCGAAGATGTTAAGTTTACTTTGCTCCTGACTATCTGTCTCGTAGTAATGGTAATATTTCTTTTTCTCCGTAACATCTCTGCGACGGTTATTCCTAGTTTAGCAGTGCCTTTATCAATTATTGGTACCTTTGCTGTTATGTACCTTTTGGACTATAGTCTGAATAATCTCTCTCTTATGGCATTGACTCTCTCGGTAGGGTTTGTAGTGGATGATGCTATCGTCATGCTGGAAAATATTGTCCGTCACAGAGAAATGGGAAAGGGGATGTTTCAGGCAGCCCTTCATGGATCCAAAGAAATCGGTTTTACTATTGTATCTATGACAATCTCTCTTGCAGCCGTTTTTATTCCGGTTTTTTTTATGGGAGGAATTATTGGCCGGTTGCTTCATGAATTTGCAGTGACCATTAGTATGGCAATCCTGATTTCCGGTTTTGTCTCTTTAAGCCTTACCCCCATGCTTTGCAGTCGGTTTTTGCGGTCATCTGATTCGACGAAACATGGCCGCTTGTATGCCACTTTTGAACGTTTTTTTGATAGTATGCTTTTCGTGTACCAAGGGAGTCTTCAATGGGTTTTAAAACATCGCTTAGCTACCATGCTATTCTCCATTGTTATTCTCTTTCTTACCCTGTATCTTTTTCGCGTAATTCCCAAAGGATTTATTCCCAGTGAGGATAGAAACCAGATTGTCATAACGACAGAGGCGTCGCAGGATATTTCCTTCGATGCCATGGTAGAACATCAGCAAGCGGTAGCCAGGGTTTTTCAAAATGATCCAAATGTCATGTCCTACTCGTCAAATGTCACAACAAGCAACCAGGGGCGTATCTTTCTGCGTCTGAAGCCGCGTTCCCAGCGCCGTTTCAGTGTTGATGAACTTATCCAGGAATTTCGTTCTAAACTGGCAAAAATTCCTGGCATTATGGTCTTCATGCAAAATCCTCCCCCCATCCGGATTGGAGGGCAGTTAACGAAGAGCCTCTATCAATTTACCCTGCAGTGCCCGGATACAAAAGAATTATTCCACTATGCCTCCTTGCTTGAAAATACCATGCAGGCATTACCTGAACTTCAGGATGTAACGAGTGACCTGCAGATCAAAAGTCGCCAGGTAAGTATTGAGATTGACCGTGATAAGGCTTCAACTCTTGGTATCACAGCGGATCAGATTGAAAATGCCCTTTACAATGCTTACAGTTCCCGGCAGATTTCAACTATCTATACGCCGAACAATCAATATTGGGTTATTATGGAACTTGAACCACACTATCAGAAGGATCCATCAGCGCTTTCCATGCTGTATATCCGTTCAGTCAGTGGACAATTGGTACCTTTGAGTGCAATAGTGAAATTTACAGAAAGTGTTGGACCTTTAACGATAAATCACTTTGGCCAGTTGCCCTCTGTTACTATTTCTTTTAATTTGAGACCCGGTGTAGCTTTAAGTGACGCTGTGGATGTTGTGGGGAAAACCGCGCGCAGTATCCTTCCCGATACTATCAGTACCAGTTTTCAAGGTACTGCCCAGGAATTTGAGGCATCATTAAAAGGTTTGGGCATATTGCTTATTCTGTCTATTCTGGTTATTTACATAGTATTGGGTATCCTCTATGAGAGTTTTATTCATCCGTTGACTATCCTGTCAGGCCTTCCTTCCGCAGGTGTTGGAGCGTTATTGACCATTTTGATTTTCCGTGAGGATTTAAATATCTACACGTTTGTAGGAATTATTATGCTGGTAGGCATCGTCAAAAAAAATGCCATTATGATGATTGATTTTGCCCTGGATGCACAGAGAAATGAAGG
This sequence comes from Candidatus Jettenia sp. AMX1, assembly GCF_030263775.1. Lineage (NCBI taxonomy): Bacteria > Pseudomonadati > Planctomycetota > Candidatus Brocadiia > Candidatus Brocadiales > Candidatus Brocadiaceae > Candidatus Jettenia > Candidatus Jettenia sp. AMX1. The sequence continues at coordinate 24,992 of NZ_SZPP01000058.1, read as the reverse complement.
GAAAAATGCCGCTGATGCTATCTACGATGGCTGCATCGTGCGTTTCCGTCCCATTATGATGACAACTCTGGCGGCCCTGATGGGCGCATTACCTATTGCATTCGGTTTTGGCGCAGGAGCTGAATCACGTCGCCCGTTAGGTCTGGCCGTAGTCGGTGGCTTATTATTTTCTCAAATTGTGACGCTGTACATAACACCGGTTTATTATATTTACCTGGAATCTCTGAAAGAAAAGATAGGGAGATGGGTACGATCCGGTACCGTAACGAAAAATATAACCTGTGACACGGCACAGGGGTGTGATATGACAAAGGTGAGACATGATACATTATAAGAATGATAAATTTAATGTATAGGAATTTCAAACTAACTATGGAGTGGCAAGGCACGCCTTGCCACTACACGTTGCTAAAGTCGCCGAAGGCCTGTTTTAATGTAGAGGAAATCCAAAGTTAAAAAGAATCGTGTATGTTATTGATATTCTGCTAATTCCAACAATATCCCGTCCGGATCGAGAAAGTAACAAAGTATTTTATGTCCTGCATCATGAGTTACAGTACTTGTTGGTACAGCGACAGGATTACTGATGACTTTGATTCCTGCTTCTTTTAAATGCCTTGCTACTGTGTGGATATTCTCTACTCTAAAGGCAATATGCCTTAAGCCAATAGTGTTTGCAAGGGAATTTATTGAAAGTATCTCACCCCGAGGTGATGTATAGCAAAGTAACTCCAAACGTGGTTCTCCGGCAGGCGCTACTATATAGACTACATCGGCGTGGATGTTTTTAAGGCCTACGACAGATTCAATCCAGTCTCCTTCAAGATGAGCTCTTCGAATTTCTTTAAACCCCAATAGTTCAGTATAAAATTGAACAGACCGTTCCAGATTGGAAACTACCAGGTTGATGTGGTCAACGGCATAGATCATGGATTACTCCTTACTTCCCTGTTCTGAAAAGATGGAAAGCTTTTCTGTACTATAGTATTCCTTTTATTCTCTAAACTTGCGGTATTCTAACGTCAAACTATAATAAAATCAAAGGTTAAAGATGGTCCGGAGATTTAAATACAATAAATCAGAGGGAGAGATATGTATGTTATAAGGTATGTTTTTAGGGAAAAATACTCCTCATGATATGCTCCATGCTTTTATAAAGCTGGAAATAGGACTTGAAAATTAAGTGATTTTCTATAGTATGCACATTACGTATGTTGTCATTGTTTTCACGAGTTTGCAACCATTATCCTCTGTTTAAGCCTCGGGATTCATAGATAAGCCACTTCAAATATCATCACAGGCGACTAATATTGTGATATTCCTACCCTTTGTGAATTAAGGGAAAAAGGAATTGCGTATAAGGTAATGCCTGAAAAGTAAGGGATTAAGGGATAGTGGTAAATAAACTCCTGAAGTTTATATTCTGGTACAGGAAATGCTTCATTTGATAAAAAGGCACATTTTTGGATTTTGCTCATACCAAATACTATCGAATTGTTATGAAAAAGAGGGAGCTTTTTGCTCAACTGCTGAGATTTGTTCGATAATACTTTGGTAGAAAACGTAATTTATTTTTAGGACAATTGGGAATAAACGCATGCTAAACATCTTAAAAAACTCTGCACTGAAAAAATTTCTATCGTATATAAAACCGTATCGCTGGTTTATCGTAGCCGCTACTTTTTGCGGGCTATTGAAATACAACATTCCTTTAGTACTTCCCTGGGTTTTTAAAGACGTGATTGATCGTCTGTTATTACCATCTTCATTTGATTTTGCCAGATTCCATTCTATGATGATAGGCCTGATCGTGCTCTATCTGTTCTGGGCGCTATTTACGTACTTGAGATCTTTCTTTGCCGATCGGGCTGGTCAAAGGCTTATCTTTGATTTACGGCATGAGTTATATGTTCACCTGCAGCGGATGTCGCTGAGTTTTTACGAGAAACGTCAGGTAGGCTCCGTTGCGTCACGCCTGATCGGTGATATATCGGTTGCCCAGAGCTTTGTGGGCGCCGCCTTTACCAACACGATTATGGATGCCAGCTCCCTTATTTTTATTACCGTCTTGCTTTTTCATATGAATTGGCGGCTGGCGCTGGTTTCCATTGCTGTTTTCCCTTTTTATGTTATTTTAAACAAATTTTTCAAATCCCGAATAAGAAAGACCAGCATGTTAGCGCAGAGAAAAATGGAAGAAATATCCGGGAATCTTCACGAAAAGTTGGGTGGAATTTCAATTATACAATCTTATACACGGGAAAAGGCGGAAGAGAGACTTTTTTTCCATGATAATCGCGAGTATTTATCCTATCAGCTGGAAAATATAAATCATAATGCAACTGCATTGGCCGTAATTGGTTTTTTGACTTCTGTCGCCCCAATTCTGGTTGTCTGGTATGGAGCGCTACAAGTCGTACATGGCCATCTAACGGTCGGTCAGTTAACAGCTTTTTATGCCTACCTGGGAATGTTTTACGGTCCTCTCAACCGGCTTACCGAGCTCAATATTCTCCTGGCCAATTCCCAATCTGCAATAGAAAGAATTTTTGAAGTATTTAACACCTCGCCTGAAGTTGTGGATAGTCCTATTGCTAAGGAATACGGGCCTGTCAAAGGTGAGATTAAATTCTCAAATGTTCATTTTACCTATGAGGTATCAAAAACTACCCTGAAGGATATCAATCTTCATATACCGGCTGGCTGTACTGTGGCGCTTGTCGGGCCGAGTGGGGCCGGGAAATCTACTTTCGTTAAGCTTATTCCAAGATTTTATGATGTCACATCAGGAAAAATTACCATTGATGGATGGGATATCCGGGATTTTAAGCTCAATTGCCTGAGAAGACAAATTGCCACGGTGCCTCAGGAACCTATTCTGTTTTCCGGGACGATTTATGAGAATATTGTGTTTGGCAAACCTAATGCGACGGAAGAAGATGTGCAAGCTGCGGCTATTTCTGCTAACGCGCATGATTTTATTTGTAAATTGCCCAATGGGTATCAAACAGAAATTGGAGAGGGAGGTATGAAACTTTCCGGGGGCCAAAGGCAACGCATTTCTCTGGCGCGGGCATTCTTAAAGAATGCGCCTATTCTGCTTTTGGATGAAGCGACTTCAGCGCTGGATTCTAAGGCCGAAAATCTGATACAGCAGGCATTGAAGAGACTCATGATAGGCCGGACAACCTTAATTATTGCTCACCGGCTATCCACAATTCAATCAGCGAATATGATTATTGTCTTTGATAATGGCGAAATTGTAGAAATTGGCAATCATCAGGAACTGTTGGAGCAATCATACGGACTGTACCGGGGGCTTTACGAAGAACAATTCAATAAGAAATCTATTATGGCCATTAAATAATGGCCTGCCTCTTATTATCATTGGCCTGATTTAATGCATAGGAATTCCAATGTTTTGTTGTAGGGGCAGGTTTTAAACCTGCCCTACTTGTGTTCACTCTTGCCTTGTAGATTCAAAACGTTTGTATTTGTTTTCCGTTTGCCCGAACACAAGGCTCGCCCATCGCCGGTGTTATAAAAAAGTCACCGAAGTCCTATTTTAAATGCATAGGAATTACAATTTACGTAATCATGCCTCTTAATAGTTGGAGATTCGTTCTAAACCACTCGTCTCCTCCCGGAGTCTCAAGTATCATGGGTATATTTTTAAATTGTATATCGTTTACAAGAAGACGAAAAGGGTCATTTCCGATACATCCGTACCCTAAATTCTCATGTCGGTCGATGCGTGTTCCTAAACCCTTTTTAGAATCGTTGATATGGAAAATTGCTATTTTATCGAGTCCTATACTATCGTGAAACTTCCGGAAAGTTTCTGCGTAGGCTTTTTCTGTTCTCATATCATATCCTGCTGCAAAGGCATGGCAGGTATCAAAACAAACTCCGACCCTGCTTTTATCCTGTACAAGCTCGATTATCTTTGCCAGATGTTCAAACGTATAGCCAAGAGCAGATCCCTGGCCTGCTGTATTTTCTATGAGTAATTTCAGTTTGGAACCTTTTGTTTGGTCAATCATGATGTTAATACTTTCAGCTATAAGGTTAAGGCAGACATCTTCCGAAATCTTGTTCATATGTGATCCCGGATGCAACACAAGCCCCGACGCATGTAAATATTCAGCCCGAATAATCTCCTCCAGAAAGGCATTGCGTGATTTTTTTAGTTTTTCTTTTTCAGGACTACCGAGATTCATGAGATATGAGGTGTGTATTACTACGGATCTGACCGTTGATTTCCCAAGATTCTCCTTATATTGAACAACCTCTTTTTCTGATAATGATTTTGCTTCCCACCGTAACTGCTGTTTACTAAAAATCTGTATAGTATCGCATTGTAATGTATCTCCACGCATCGGAGCATTTTCAATACCACCGGAGATTGAGACGTGTGCGCCAAGCAAGGCCATGTAATTTTTCCTTATTTATAGATAGAATGGACAAAATAACGGATTCATATGAATTTAGAGCGTTATATTAATAAAGAAAAAGATATAGAAACACAAGGAATTAACGTGTTACTATATACAAAGGATGCTATTACGAAAGATAGAAACAGAAAAATGGGAGATTGGAAATGGATATATATGAATATGCAATGCAGATGGAGAAGGATGGCGAGAATTACTATCGTGAACTAGCTGGAAAGATTGATAATAAAGGGCTTACCTATATATTTACCGGGCTTGCAGATGCAGAGGTAATTCATTATCAGATCTTTTTGAAGATGAAGAAGAATGAAAAAGTATTTGTGGCTGATACACCGATATTAACAAAGGTAAAAAATATCTTTATAAAGATGAAGGAGGAAAAAGAGATTGCGGGCATTCATACCTCACAGATAGAACTGTATAAAAAGGCTCAGGAGATTGAAAAGAAGAGCCAGGAGTTTTATAGAGAAAAAGCTCATGAGGTAAAGGACCCATCACAAAAAGAGGCATTCCTGAAGATTGCAGAGGAAGAGAAGAAGCATTTTTTCATATTGGAGAATATCATTGTTTTTGTTTCACGTGCTGAGAATTGGCTTGAAAATGCTGAATGGTACCGTTTTGATGAATATTAACCCACCTTGAGTAAGAACCTATCAGAAAACCTATGAGAGCTATTGAAAAATTGCCTGAAAGAGGGATTTTCTGGTATAGTGATTAACGATGGAAACCAGACAACATATGGCGGAGACAAAGTTTTGTCAACCACATGCTCTGCGGTATCGTGATCAATGTTTGCCATGTACCCAATGGTAGAGACGCAAGATGTTGCGTCTCTACGTTGTGCTCTGACACACGCTGGTGTACTTGGTTTCATCCATGGAGTTTATAATCATTTCACCCCTTCGGGGTTATTTACTCGTGGTTGTGTGTTATCTATAATCATGACAGCCCTTCGGGCTTAGATTATAGTATCTCATGATTATTGTTCCCTTACGCTGTAGTTACAGAGATCACACATGAGGCTATCTTTGGCAGGAGGTAACTATTCAGCGTGTTTGAGCGACAAATACTATAAATATGGTAAAAAACGCTCGATTTGCATTTTCTGCCTATGTATGGCGGTACTACCTATGGTTAATTTTTGTGATTATGACTATTTTATGCCATATATTGTATTCGTGAAAATCACGCTTAATAGTTACGGCAGGAGAGACATAAAATCTTACCGTCTCTCCTCATGAAAAAACGAAGTCGATGTAGGGCGAGGCTTTAGCCTTGCCGCCCCGCCTGAATAGCGCACGGGGGATGGCAACCCTAAAGAGCCTGTGCAAAAAGTATGACTATTTTTAGTCACAACACACTATACGGTATTTTCACATTTAGATCAATACTGTATATGACCCCGCTTGGGACTTTTTGCACAAGCTCTAAAGGGCGCCCTACGGAATTGAAATTTCTCAACATTAAACGCAGAGATACACGATGTTGCAATGGTAAAGATACAAGATGTTGCGTTTGTCGGTTGTAGAGACGCAAAATCTTGTGATTGTACAGACGCAAGATTTTGCGTCTGTACTCAATCCCGTAGGGATGTCATGATTATAGCAAAAGCAGAAAAAAGCCCTTCAACCCCGAAGGGGTGACATGGGATATCTGCGTTGGGATGTCATCCCTTCGGAATTTCATGGTAGGGTATATTGTACCCAGAATCATTTCGCACTTTCGGAGTTGATGCGGTATGTTCGGTCTCATACAGAAGGTGCTATAGTTTTCACATAGGCATTATTTTTCAACAATTGCCTGCTCAATGATGACTTGAAAAAGAGGGACATCATCGTAACCGCTTTTAGATGCAGTGCTCTGATTTTCAATGGCATCTACCACGTTCATACCACCTACAACCTTGCCAAATACACAGTAACCCCATCCGGCAGAGTTCTTTCCTTTATGATCAAGGAAGTCGTTATCCGCTGTATTGATAAAGAACTGAGAGCTGGCAGAGTGAGGATCTGCCTTACGCGCCATAGCTATCGTGCCACGGCTATTTTTGAGTCCGTTATCCGCCTCATTGGTAATTGGAGCGCGGGTAGGTTTTTCACGCATATCAGGAGTCAAACCCCCACCCTGAATCATGAATCCCTTAATTACCCGATGAAAAATAGCGCCATTATAAAATCCATCACGTGCGTAACGGAGAAAATTTTCCACCGTTTTTGGGGCCGATTGAGGATCAAGCTCCAGGGCAATAATCCCATGATTGGTTTTTAACTGAACACGGGGATTAGACGGGTTTGCATAAACAGATTGGACAAGATAAAACAGGGTAATACAGAGTATAACTACGATTTTTTTCAAAGGGATCCTCCTTTCATGAGGGAATAATTACCATCTGTTGTTTTTATAAATTTTAACAGTTTTCCGGCTAATAAATTTGTACGATTCTTTTTTGGGGAACCATATACCTGATATGCTATGAGCACGTGAGTATCTTTATACCATCACGATGTTGCGATACACCACACTTTAACTATTTTTGAGATAATAATCTACATTTTTTTCATAATACGTTGTTATCATGATTTATTAACAGACACGTAAGTTCTGGATACATGAAAAGCTAATAAAAGGATTTGTATCGTAAATTAAAATTGGTAGAATAGTTGGCATTGTTATTTTTCAAAAAACTACAGTGTTACAGTTATGGTTTTGATACATAGATAAAAAGGCCACATGGCCTGCATCCTTCTGGAAATATTGTCTAAGGAAAGAAAAAATTGCAGACAGTATGTGAATCAAGTAAATGAGGATTACCTATTCAAGAGAGTTTTAATCATAGGAGAAAAGGGGTGAAAGGACTAATGTGCTTTTCCTGCTGCTCATTTTTGGGAGGGCAAGTTTTGTAGGAATGACAGGGAAGATGGATGGCATGCGCAATGAAATTATAACCAAATAAATCAAGGCTGTCATTCCCGAATGTCTTTATCGGGAATCCAGATGTAAAATTGTAACAAAAGACTGGATTCCCGCTTTCGCGGGAATGACAAATAAAAAACTGAAATCCAGAAATGGAATCTTTATGAGTTATGATAAATATTATTTTGTCTATATTTTGGCAAATAAAAGAAACGGGACTTTATACATCGGCTTTACCAACAATTTGATAAGAAGGGTTTATGAACATAAAAATGATTTAGTCGAAGGATTTACAAAAAAGTATAAAGTTCATCACCCTGTTTATTATGAAATGACAAACGATGTAAAAAGCGCAATTGAGAGAGAAAAACGATTAAAGAAATGGAATAGGAAATGGAAATTAGAATTGATTGAAGAGATGAACCCGCAATGGAAGGATTTATATGATGGACTGGTTCAATGATACTATTTATTTTCTTCAAATTAAAGAGGTGATGCATTATGAAAATTATTCAGCATGGTTTTGTTATGTTCGTCATGACTTTAGCTGTGATCGTATCGGTTGTTGGTTGTGCTCAGAGCAATAGTGCTGATCTCAAAACCCGTGGCATAAACATGAAGGCAGGAAAAGGAAGACTTTCAGGGAAAGTAACCCGTGGGCCAATTTCTCCCATAGAAAGGGAGGGTATTTCTTCGGAAGAGCCTGCATCAGGTATAAAGCTTGTGATATTGAATCAAGAAGGGCAAGAGATTGGGTCGGCAGTGACTGATGATGAGGGTAAATATAGCGCTATATTATCACCGGGTTCTTATCGTATCGAGATGCCTGCCGGGGATTTGACTAAGGATTTACCTGCTGCCGTTATTGTTGCTGAAAATGAAGAAACACACCTCGATGTCCGTATTGATACGGGCATTCGATGATTATGATATAGCATCCAATGGATGAAACCGAACAGAATATGGTGCAATTTGAGTCTTTGATTGTATACTACTGGTATATGGAACGTTACGGAATCCCTAAACATGTCATTGCGAGGGTCTTTTCCGAAGCAATCCTTTGCATGTTTCAGAAGAGATTGCTTCAGACAATACCCTCGCAATGCCCAGCGGGGTGATCTTTCCTCTGTTTGAGGATATATTCGGTTTCATCCTTGAAATACTTCATATATATTTTAGTGCTCTCATCAGCTTGACACAAGCCTTGATATTGAGTATGATTCTAACACTCATTATTTCATCGATCATAAAATTGAATAATAGTATAAATCTGCTTTATAGAGATAAGAGATATCAAGAGCATTTACTATAGTTTATTTATCTAATTTTAACTCAGGGAATACAAGATTATGTCAGATAAGAAGTTTAGCAAAAATATACTATGCATTGGCGCAGGATACGTTGGCGGGCCTACCATGGCCATGATTGCAGCAAAATGTCCGCAATACAAAGTAACTGTGGCCGATATAAATGCAGAGAGGATCAGTGCATGGCAAACAGAAAATCTTCCTATTTACGAACCAGGTTTGCTGGAGGTTGTAAAAAAGGCCCTGGGGAGGAATTTATTTTTTACTACTGCTATAGAAGAAAATATCAGAGGGGCGGATATTATTTTTGTCTCTGTCAATACGCCCACAAAGATGTATGGCGGCGGGGCTGGTAAAACAGCAGATCTGCAATTTTGGGAAAAAACAGCACGGGATATCTTCCGGGTAGCTGAATCAGACAAGATTATTATTGAGAAAAGCACATTGCCGGTTCGGACTGCCGAGGCAATGGAACGAATTCTCAGCGCAAATGGTAAAGGGCTTAATTTTGATGTAATATCGAATCCGGAGTTTTTAGCCGAAGGCACCGCCATTTCTGATCTCGAAAATCCGGACCGCGTGCTTATTGGATCCAGGGAAACCGAAAGAGGACGGAAAGCAAGAGAGGCAATCGTTGAAATTTATGCTAATTGGGTTCCAAGAGATCGGATTATTACCTGTGACGTCTGGAGCGCAGAACTCTCAAAGCTTGTGGCAAATGCGTTTTTGGCGCAGAGGATTTCCTCGATTAACAGCATTTCCGCTTTGTGTGAAAAGACAGAAGCCGATATTAAAAAAGTGGCCCATGCAATCGGGATGGATTCCCGGATTGGCTCGAAATTTCTCAATGCAAGCGTTGGCTTTGGTGGTTCTTGTTTCAAGAAAGACATCCTCAATCTGGTATACATCTGCGAATATTACGGTCTTCATGAAGTTGCTCAATACTGGGAGAGTGTTGTAAAGATTAATGAATATCAGGAAGGGCGTTTTGTAAAAAATATGATTAACGTAATGTTCAATACCATTGCTCACAAACGTATAGCTCTCTTTGGTTTTGCTTTCAAAGCAAATACCGGCGATACCCGTGAATCACCCGCTATTTATATTGCCCGAAAATTAGTTGAAGAACATGCCCGTGTTATCATAACCGATCCTGAGGCCTTAACGAATGCAGGGCATGATTTGAAAGATATCCGTGAACGGGTTGAATTTGAAATAGATCCTTATGCAGCAGCGCAGGATGCGCATGCTATTGCGATTATGACTGAATGGGGATTATATAAGACGCTGGATTATCAAAGGATTTATGATAAAATGCAGAAACCGGCCTTTATTTTTGATGGCCGCAATATCCTTGATCATCAGAAAATCTATGAGATCGGTTTTAACGTTTATCCGATAGGAAAACCAGCTCTTACACATTTTTAGGTTGTTACCGTATTTCTGCCTTTTAAGGCAATATGATTCTCAATGGTTATCTTAAGGAATACATATCCTTAATGATTTGAGAAAGGAGGGTTCTTACCATGAGAAGTTATTCTACAATTGTAACGTACATTTGCAGTGTTGTTTTCGTGTTATGCCTGCTCTTTGCTCCGGTATTTGTGCTCAATGCACACGATCTTCACACCTTAGATGTCGCTTCACCAGGAAAAGTATTATTACCAGAGGATTATGGGAAATTGCCTTTAACCTTTGAGGCAAACCAGGGACAAACAGATAGTCGGGTAAAGTTCTTATTGCGGGGTGATGGTTGCACCCTTTTTTTAACTCCCACGGAAGCTATATTGGCTTTGAATAAAAAGGGAAATGTGAAATCGTCTGCAAATCCAAAACTTGAAATTCAAGATTCACAATCCACAGTGCTTCGCATGAGACTCGTTGATGCTAATCCACAACCTGAAGTAATTGGACTGGAGGAGCAACCTGGCAAGGTTAATTATTGTATTGGCAACGATTCCAGACAGTGGCGTACGAATATTCCTACCTATGCTAAAATCAAATATCAGGATGTGTATTCCGGCGTAGACCTGGTTTACTATGGGGATCATCGGCAATTGGAATATGATTTTATTGTCACTCCCGGTTTTAACCCAAAGGCTATCACCCTGGGCCTTGAAGGTGCTGATAAAGTTAAAGTGGATGTTCAGGGTAATCTGGTAGTATACACAAACGGTGGTGAGGTAATGTGGCATAAGCCCGTTGTTTATCAGGAGGAAAATGGCCAGCGCAGACCTGTAGATGCGAAGTATATGCTCAAGAGCAATCGGAATATCGGTTTTCGTGTAGCTGCTTATAACACGAAATTACCGCTCACGATCGACCCTGTGTTAAGCTACTCTACTTATCTCGGAGGGAGCAGTAATGATGCTGGTCTTAGCATTGCGGTAGACGTCTCAGGAAATGCCTATGTAACCGGTTCTACCTATTCGGCAAATTTTCCCACTACAAATCCGGTACAATCAACCGGAGGCGATTCCTTTGATGCCTTTGTGACAAAACTGGATCCTACCGGATCAGTTCTTATCTATTCAACCTACTTTGGGGGAAGCAGTCACGATCATGGCTTCGGCATTGCTGTTGATGCCTCAGGGAATGTTTGTGTAACGGGTCGTACTCATTCTGCCGACTTTCCCACTGCAAATCCTCTGCAGTTCACTTATGGCGGCGGCAGTTCCGATGCCTTTGTGACAAAGTTGGACTCCACCGGTTCTGTCTTTATTTACTCAACGTACCTCGGTGGTAGTAGCCTCGACACGGGTTCTGGCATTGCCGCAGATGCTTCAGGGAATGCCTATGTAACGGGTTCTGCTGAGTCATACAACTTTCCCACTGCAAATCCTTTGCAGCCTGCTTATGGCGGCGGCAGCTCCGATGCCTTTGTAACAAAATTGAATTCCACTGGTTCTGCCATTATTTACTCAACCTATCTTGGCGGCAGTAAAACTGATCAGGGATTTGGTATTGCTGTAGACACTTCAGGGAATGCCTATATAACTGGTTCTACCAGGTCAGGCTATTTTCCCACAGTAAATTCATTGCAATCATCGAATAGTGGTTCCTCTGATGCCTTTGTGACAAAGTTGAATTCCACCGGTTCTGCCTTTATTTACTCAACGTACCTTGGCGGTAGTGAACTCGACATAGGTTGTGGCATTGCCGCAGATGCTTCAGGGAATGCCTATGTAACGGGTTCTACTGAGTCATACAACTTTCCCACTGCAAATCCTCTGCAGCCTGCTTATGGCGGCGGCAGTTCCGATGCCTTTGTAACAAAATTGAATCCCACCGGGTTAACCTGCGCCGGCTCTGCCTTTATTTACTCAACCTATCTTGGCGGCAGTAAAACTGATCAGGGATTTGGTATTGCTGTAGATGCTTCAGGGAATGCCTATGTAACTGGTTCTACCAGGTCAGGCTATTTTCCCACTGCAAATCCTCTGCAGCCTGCCTATGGCGGCGCCTCCGATGCCTTTGTGACAAAGTTGAATTCTACCGGTTCTGTCTTTATTTACTCAACGTACCTTGGCGGTAGTGACCTCGACATGGGTTCTGGCATTGCCGTAGATACATCAGGGAATGCTTATGTAACGGGTTCTACCAGGTCGACCGGCTTTCCCATTGCAAATCCATTACAGCTTGCTTTGGATGGTATTTGTGATGCTTTTATAGCAAAGATTGGTGAATAAAGATTATATCTGTAGAAGCAGGAGAAGCTATTCCACTATTTCATGTATAGGAATTTCAAATTGCCAGATCCTCCCCCTTGATGGGGGAGGTTAGGTGGGGGTGGACAAGCAAGCAGATCACCCTCCCTTAATCCCTCCCATCAAGGGGGGAGAAATTTGTAGGTAAGTTGCCGAAGGCCTAATTAATGTATAGGAAATTGAAAGTTTATCATTATGCCATTAACACACCCCCTAACCCCTCTCAAGAGGGGAATCAAAAAGCCCCCTCTCTGGAGGGGATTTAGGGGTGGGTAAAAAGTCGTTGGGTTTGTCTTCTATATTGTAGGGGCGAAGCATTTGCCGTTATTGGCCTAAAATACTATGTATACGCTGAACGGCAAATGCTTCGCCCCTACGCCTGGCCGCAAAACAAAAGTTGCCGAAGGCCTAATTAATGTCAGGGGCCTCTTATAAATACTGCGCATTACGTATCGAGTATCTGGTCAATGTAATTTCGTATAAGAGACCCTCTTCGTATGTGTCATTGCGAGGGTCTTATCCGAAGCAATCCCAAAGGTATAGATTGTGGAGCCTGTTCCGAGCTTATCAGCAAGGAATCTCCGAGTTTGCTTCAGCTTTCGCCTCGCAACCGCTTCACTCCTCGCAATGATATTTTTAAGAATCCCATACATTTCATACACTTGCATACAGCCAAAGATTCAGTTTTTTCCATATTCTGTCCGGTCTCATCTCTTGGATGCTATAAATCCTGCAAACAAGGCAAAGCCTTGTTGCAGGATTAGGCCATTAAAAAAATATTATAGCGCAAAAAGATACATAAGAGCAACTGAAAATCAATTGCCTAAAATGACACAGGACTACTCCCAAAATTGCTAAAAATCGTATAGGAGACCTTTGGGCTTTCCTGTAATAATAACTGACAATTTCTACCTGTAGTTATCTCTCTTTTCCGCATTTACTCATCATTTTTGCCCTAACCAATCTTATCTCTTCATAGGAGTAGTCGTTTCCAAGTTTTTCTTTTACCGGGGTCATGAACTTCATGCCTAACGCTTCCAGGGTTTGCCTGATATGCTGCTGTTTTTCAGGGGGTATGAAGCTGTCTATTGAAATATCCTCGCCATCTAATATGAGTTTTTCTATATGAGAAACAATAGTGGATAACGCCAAACCCCTTTGTTGCGCAATTTCTCCGAGGGTAAGGTGTTGCCGGTAAAGTTCTAAGGTTGTTTGAGTAGTGAGAGTCTTTGGCTGTTTTACAGGAAATTCAGGATGTTTATGGATAATTGGTTTCGATTCGATATGGTGTTGTTTACAGTAATCAGTAATTTCCTTGAGAAAAATCTCTCCATATTTATGTAATTTTTGTTCCCCAATACCATTTATTTTCCGCAAATCAGGCAAATTTTGAGGATAACAGATAGACATTTCTTTAAGACTGGTATCATGGAAGATAATATAAGGGGGCACAAACTCCTTGTCAGCAAGTGTTTTTCTGAGATTTCTTAAACGTTCAAATAAGGTACGATCGTAATCCCCATCCCTTTCATCCTTCGGAATGTGAAGTGGTTCTTCGGGTTTTGTCAAAAATACCTTCTCGTTACGTAATAATACTTTTTGGCTTTTTTCGTTTAGCCTTAAGACGGGGTATTTATCTCCGTCAAGTTTTATGTACCCTAATTGAATTAACTCACGGGTAAACGCCTGCCACTGAGATTTTGTATATTCTTTCCCTACACCATATGTCTTAATCGTATCGTGCCGGTTCTGCAATACCTTTTGATTTTTCGAACCTTGTAAGACATCAATAATGTAATTTACTCCAAATCGTTCACCTACCCTGTAAATGCACGATAATATTTTTTGTGCAGCAATCGTTCCGTCAAATCGTTCCTTTGGCTCTAAACAAACATCACAATTGTTACAATTCGGTTCATCGAATTTTTCACCAAAATAATCCAGCAATAACTTTCTTCGGCAAATATTGCCCTCACAATAGTTTGTTAGGTGCCTCAACTGTTTATATGCAATCAGCTTTTCATTTTCATCTATCTTTTGATGAATAAAATACTCTATTTTAAATTTATCCGCGTAACTAAAGAGCAAGATACAATCACTTTTTAATCCATCCCTTCCTGCACGTCCTGTTTCCTGGTAATATCCTTCGATGCTTTTCGGTAAATCATAGTGGATCACATATCGTACATCAGGTTTATCAATACCCATACCGAAGGCAATCGTTGCCACGATAATTTCAACATCGTCATGGATAAACCGCTCCTGGTTTTCCGTTCTCACTTCAGCGGGTAAACCTGCATGGTATGGCAGGACGCGATATCCTTCTGCCTGCAAGCTTGTTGTTAAACTCTCCACGGTTTTACGGCTTTGGCAATAGATGATTCCCGAGTCCTTCTTTCGACTTTTCAAATAGTGGAGTATTTGATGATATGGGTTATCTTTAGGTTTAATCTGGTAATACAGATTTTTCCTGTTAAAACTCGCCTTGAAAATCCTGCAATCTGATAACTTCAATTGTAAGATAATATCTTTCTGAACGGCAGGTGTAGCGGTAGCTGTCAGGGCCATAACAGGTACTTTGGGGAATTTCTCCTTCAATATCTCCAGCTGACGATATTCGGGTCTGAAATCGTGTCCCCATTCTGAAATACAGTGTGATTCATCAATTGCAAACAGGGAAATCTTCAACCCTTGCAAAAACTGCAGAAATTCCGGCATAAATAATCTTTCTGGCGCAATATACAGAATCTTTATTTCATTATTTAATAAACTTTGCCTTTTTGCATCGATTTCACTATAGCTCAATGAACTATTAATAAATATTGCCGGGATACCGTTAGCAAGCAATCCATCAACCTGATCCTTCATCAAGGCAATGAGGGGAGAGACGACAATCGTCACACCGCTAAAAAGCAGGGCAGGCAGTTGATAACATAAGGATTTACCACCTCCTGTCGGCATAAGGACAAAGGCATCTCTTTGCGCCAATACTTCCTTAATAATGTCCTCCTGAAGGGGGTAAAAGCTTGTATAGCCAAAATATTTTTGTAATGTTTTGTACATAGTTCTTTAGATTATCTGTTTCTAAAATACTCGTATATTTTTCCCCTTTTCTCAACCACTCACATATTTCTCCCTTTTCTAAAGGGGGATCAAGGGGGATTAAAAGACTGCTCCGGATAAAGCCCTTGCAATGATAGATACTCTATAATCTACAGTACCCTTTGTATGAAACCGAACATACCGCATTCAACCCCGAAAGTGCGAAATGATTCTGGGTACAATATACCCTACCATCAGATCCCGAAGGGATGACATCTCAATGCAGATATCCCATGTCACCCCTTCGGGGTTGAAGGGCTTGTTTCTGCTTTTTCTATAATCATGACATCCCTACGGGATTAGGTAGAGACGCAAGATTTTGCGTCTCTACAACCGACAAACGCAACGTCTTGCGTCTTCAAAATCCTGCGCCTGTACCATTGCAACATCGTGTATCTCTGCGTTTAATGTTGAGGAATTTCAATTCCGTAGGGCAACCCTTTAGAGTTGCCATCCCCCATGCGCTATTCAGGCGGGGGCGGCAAGGCTAAAGCCCATACGCATCAAGCTAAGCTCAGTGGCTCGTTCCCAAACTCTGTTTGGGAACGCAATTGCCTCGAAACTCTGTTTCGAGTAGGGATAGGTTTGAAACCTGCCTCTCCTGAGGAATCATACACACTATCATTCAGGTTTATCACGGTAGAACAGGCAAGATGCCTGTTCTACCATTGATTCGAGAAACGGAGTTTCTCGTACATGTGTGTTCCCAAACAGAGTTTGGGAACAAGCTGTCGGCGCTTAGCTTGATGCGTATGAGGCTAAAGCCTCGCCCTACATCGATTCCGTTTTTTCATGAGGAGAGACGTAAGATTTTACGTCTCTCCTGCCAAAGATAACCTCATGGTACTATAGTAAACCTCTTTCAAAATTTCCGATCAATGAATCTTTTATTTTGCTCGTGTTTTGAATCTTTGAGAATAGAGTATGTATCATATCAGGGGTATAATCCTTATAACACAAATCAACCCTGAAATGTGTTTGTCCTGCCTCAAGGAATTTTGGGATATAGTGGATAAGAGAAAATGGCTTTTCATGAATGACTATGGTCTTACATTCATTGTCCATTGCTATGAGTTTATCGCCATATTCATTTTCTACAATCACTTGCTTGAAATTACACCGATTTTTTCCAGGACAAGTCCCCTTCTTATGTGCCCAAATGCAGGTTTCGGAGATGAAGAGCGGAATATCCTGGTAAATAACTATGTCTGTATGGGGAGAAAACAGCTTCTGTAAATTATCTTTATCATCTTCGGGTGATAAGGTGCATCGGTTAAATCCTAATCCTTTCAGTTTTATTGCAGAGAGCGGATTTAGACAATACAAGGGATAATCGGCGTACAATAGGACATCCTTTCCTTCAAACAGACCTATTGCTCCCAGGTTTGAAACCTGAAATTGCCTGAATCCCTGGGAGATCAATTCATTGAGGATCTTTTTAAAATGTTCATAGGGGATAGATGCATTCCCTTGATCTCTCATAATAGCAGGAAATGAGAAAATGATCTTATCATTCATTTCCGGTAGCCCTCTTTTCGTAAAAATTTCATAAACTTTCTCTTGTATAAAGGGGGGTTGAGGATGATTATCGTTTGTGAAGATTTTATCTGTTAGTAAGATGTATATCTTATACATTTTTTCTAACGGTATGTAATTCAAATAATCCAGGTTATCAACTTTGATAGATAGTTTCATTTCATTTTCAGAAATAATGCTTTGTGAATATGCCTCTTTAGCTGTAGTACTGCCGGGAATACCTCCAAATCCCCCTTGATCCTCCTTTAAAAAAGGGGGAAGGGGTGAATGTTTTAGAAAAGGGGGATTTAAGAAAATATTGCTGTTCGGGATATTGAATCTGGTAATGGTATCCTTTATCCACTCCTTTATGTTTTTACCTCTATACTCCCTATTCTTCATCCATGTTGCTGATAAATTTTGGAGATAATCTCTTCGAATATCATTTAATATGCTGAGCGGGACAAATAAATCCCCGGATATATCGGCATGCATGCTGGCTAATCTAAACGGCGTCTCACCTGAACGGGAGAAGCATCTTTTTATATCTTCCTCCTGAATTATCTTATGGATTCCTTTCTCCAGATTTATAGGATAGTCCTTAGTATATAGGGCGTTCTGTACAACCCCTTGTATGCTAATACCATCTGGCCTTATTCTTACTTTGAGATCGGCTGGTATCTGAGAAGGTGCGAGCTTTTTCGGCATCTTTGAGGAAAACATCTCATGAACCTTCCGGGAAGAAAGCAGATAGAGCTTTGCGCCTTGTCTATAGTAGTGTTCGGTAGGAATCGCAGCAATATCACCTGCCTTTATACTAAATACCCTTTTCCCTTTCATCACGATAGTCTTAACAGATAGCAATGCCGGTTTTGCCAAAGTATTCTCAAAAACCTGTAGCAGGTCCCTTACACCAATCTCCGTATCTGCCCTTATGGTAAGGCATCCCTTTTCTGATTTTATTACTTCACCGGCGTAAGATCCGACATTTGCAGGATATGATGAGTTAATCATATCTGCCGCCTTTACCGGACCATTCCTGATAATTTTTTCATTTTTATAATCACTTTCTCTCAATAAATACGAATGGGTTGTTTCCCGGCTAAAAACGGTTTTTATACGGTGAACAGCAGCATCGTAGTCATATAATTTACCATCAATGGCCTGCCGGTAAGCATGTGTTACTACGGCAACATATTCTGGTGATTTCATACGTCCTTCAATTTTACATGAATGGACACCTGCATGTATCAGATTGCTTATATAAGGAAGTGTAAGAAGGTCCTTCATAGAAAAATAATATCCACCTTTATTTTGTTGATCCTTGTAATACATCCTGCATGGCTGTGCGCAGCGCCCACGATTTCCGCTTCGGCCACCTATCACACTGCTGAAGAAGCATAATCCGGAATAGGAGTAACAAAGCGCTCCATGGATAAAGACCTCTATCTCTGCGGAGGTATTTTGTGAGATATGATTAATCTCATCCATTGATAATTCCCGGGCCAGGACGATGCGTTTAAACCCCATCTTCTCCAGTTGTTTGACTCCGGCAATAGTATGAATGGCCATTTGTGTGCTGGCATGAACGGTAAATTGGGGGAATTGGGATTGTATTAAAGAGAGGAGTCCCAGATCCTGGAGGATGATGGCATCAGGTTGCAGTTCTTCCAATGCGATTAAATAGTCCACAATCTTATCCAATTCGCTGGTTTTGATCAGGGTATTCAGGGCGATATAAACCTTGATATGCCTTTCATGCGCATAAGCAATAGCCTTGCTGGCATCGTTCAGGCTAAAGTTTTCTGCACTGGCGCGGGCGCTAAAATCATTGAGACCCAGGTAAACGGCATCAGCTCCATTCTCAACAGCAGCAAAAAAACATTCCATAGTACCGGCAGGGGATAATAACTCGGGCTTTTTTCGTTGAGATTGTGGATAAGATGATAGGGCGTGGGAATGGTTCTTTATCATGATCATGTAATTTTTACATTTAACCAAATACCGGTAACTACAGATTTCACCATTATGCGGATATATAAAAATTTAAGAGGCGCCAGGGAAGATTTATTCACCGTGTAAGAATACATATAGTGAAATTGTGGCCTTACTTAAAAGTATCTTTGTTTAATGCTTCATACAAGGCAATCTGCTCTTCTACGCTTAATTGTCTGGCCTTATGCTTGTTACACAAACACATGGAACAGCGTTCATCACTGCAAAACTGACAACTAAAACAGTCGTCACATGGGTACTTTTTATCTTTACACTTACTCATTTTTCTATAAGAGGAGTAGTATTGTTTAAAATGTAATAATTACTTTATTTATAAGTATAGAAAATTTATGGGATATTCAAAAGATAAATCATAAATTATTATGGCAACAAAAGGCGTCTTTGGTAAATCTTACTTCTGAAGGATCTCGTTATTGACTGATATTGAGAATGTTATATAATTGGAAATAGTATACCATAGTTCCTGGAGATAACTCTTTTCATAATCTAAATTTACTGAAAACGTGAAAAATGAAGCTTGGCAAATTTGAAATCTATCCGGTTAATGACGGCTACTTTTATCTTGATGGTGGAGCAGTTTTTGGTGTTGTGCCCCGTGTCTTATGGGAAAAGATATATCTGCCTGATGAAAAAAACAGGATACAGCTTGCTCTCCATTGCCCTTTGGTTGTAACGAAGAAATATAATATCCTTATCGACACAGGAGTTGGAACAAGGCATGATGAAAAATTTTGCAAGATTTACGGTATCGGTAAAAAATCCAACCTTCTGGAATCCTTATGTCGCTTTGGATATCAACCGAGAAATATCGATCTCGTTATTAATACCCATCTCCATTTTGATCATGCCGGTGGAAATACAACCTTTAATGAACAGGGTGAAATTACTCCCGCATTTCCAAAAGCGAAATATCTCATTCAAAAAGGGGAGATGGAAGCAGCCCTGGATGTCAATGAAAGGACAAAGGCAAGTTATATAAAGGAGGATTTTCTTCCTATCGGTGATTCTAAGTATCTTACCTTGATAGATGATGAGATTGCAGAAATTGATAAAGGGATTTCACTGGTAAGAATTGGGGGACATACCCGTCATCATCAATGTGTAAAAATGGAATCCGAAGGGAAAATTGCTTTCTTTCTGGCTGATCTCATTCCCACGATTGCACATCTCCGTTATCCTTATATTTCTGCATACGATTTATTTCCTTTAGAAACCCTGCAGCAGAAGAAAAACATACTAAAACAAGCATTTGATGAACAGTGGCTTCTGATCTTTCAGCACGATCCTAAAGTTCGGATGGGCTATCTTAAGAAAGTGGATGATCGGTTCGATACTGAAGAAGTAAAGATATATTGATATTTAATACCTTTGATAAGGAGGAGATATGCCTCACATTATTATAGAAAATCTTTTAAATGTTATAGAGAATATTGATGCTTCTGTTGGAAAACTTCTGCTATCGGCTTTTTTGGGTGGTATTCTCGGGTGGGAAAGGGAGCGACGGGGACGTCCGGCAGGATTACGGACCCATATTCTGGTGTGCGTAGGTGTAACCTTGATGATGTTAGTCTCCGAGCATATTTTTGAAAAATACAGAGCGTATACTGTCGACTCCGTTATACGGGTTGATCCTGCCAGGATTGCTGCTCAGGTGCTAACCGGTATTGGCTTCCTGGGAGCCGGCACTATTATGAAGTTTAGAACATCGGTTAGAGGTTTGACAACGGCTGCATCCTTATGGGTTGTGGCGGGCATCGGTTTGGCAATAGGAAGTGGTTACTATATGCCCGCTATACTCACCACCGTTTTGGCTCTTTTTTCATTATTATTGTTGCCACTTTTCGATTGGAATATCAAGAACGATAAATACAAAACGCTTCGGCTTTATATATCAGGTTCTGGCCCGCTTTTTACATCGATTACAGAGATATTAAACAGGAACTCCATGCAATTACAAAATTACGGGTATGAGAGAGACCTTGTGAAAAATGAGATCCTCTATAATATTAGTGTGAAGTTTAGAGAAGATGCATCAGTCTCGAAGGTTTCTGATGAAATTATAGAGTCAATTAAGGAAATTCGGAAATTTGGTTGGGAATAGGCGCCCTTTAATTATCTAAATATCTGTCCAATAAACATTTGACAATATACAACCTATTTGATATATTTCCCGTAAAATCGGATTGCCCGAAGTTGCGGCAAGGTATGATTTTCCATGCTTTTTATCTTAAAAGTAATAAAAAAAAGGGAGATAGTTACTAAAGACTTTTATGGGACATAAGTGTTTGAAGTCCGTTATACATAATTTATTTATCGATAAAAGTTTTCATAGGAGACTCTGTAATGATAAAGAATCTAGTATCGCCATTCAGGGTACCGATATTAATGGCAGTATTAGTTTCTGGAGGTGTATACGGATGTTCTAAGGTTGATATGCCCGATGAGGTTATACTTGCATACCAAAAGGCCATTCATATTAACCCCAACCTGGCTGAAGCACACTATAATCTGGGGATGGCTTATAATAATAGAACTATGGCGAATGAGGCAATCGCAGAGTTAAAAAAGACAGTCGAGATCGACCCAACCTGTAAGGATGCATTTTTCCAGCTTGGTTTGCTTTATATGAATAAGGGCCTTTGGGAGGAAGCGGTAGCCGCGCTTCAATCTGTGGTGCAATTAGATCCTAACCATGAATTGGCGTATAGCAAACTAGGCGATATCTATAGATCCAAAAAGATGTTTCGTGAAGCAGTTCAGGAGTATAAAAAAGTATTAGATATTAATCCACAAGATGCCGTTACTCACTATCATTTGGGATTAGCCTATGTAGGTGAAAATGAGAAAGAAGAGGCCATCTGTGCATTTATGGCGGCTATTGTGATTAATCCTAATTATACGGATGCCCATTTTTGTCTGGGGCAGGTCTACTTAGATATGAAACTGCTGGACGAGGCATTGTCTGAATTTAAAAAAGTTACCGATATCAATCCTCATCATGCTCCGGCACATTATCATCTCGGTTTAACCTATTATGCGAAAGGCGATACTGATAATGCAATGGATGCCTACAAGAAATCGATAGAAATTGACCCTAAGAATCCCAAGGTGCATTATAATCTGGGAATCGTTTATGCTGATGAGCGATTATTTGACAATGCTATTGAAGAATTTAGTACAGTGGTAAAACTTGACTCTGATGACGCAGAAGCCCATTACAGACTTGGTAAGGCATATGCTGATAAGCGGGTGTTGGCTAAGGCTATAGCTTCAGTTCAAAAGGCAGCGGCGGCACATTACAATATCCAGAATCCTTATTCAGATAAAAGGGCTCTTGATGAAGCAATTATCTCATTACAAAAGTCCATAGAGGTAAACCCTTACGATCCATCCGTATACTTTGATCTTGGCAGTGCATACTCACAAAGCAAGGTTCTTGACGACGCTGCGAAAGCGCTCGAAGAAACGATCAGAATTGATCCCAATTTTGCAAAGGCACATTATGGTTTAGGTATGATTTACAAGCGAAAGGGTATGGAAGAAGAGGCGCATCGGGAGTTTTCAATATATCAAAAATTAACAGGACAGTGTAATAAGTAAATTGTGGAACTGTTTACCGGCATAATAACTATTGGTACTATTCATGATAAAGAATGTACAAGAGAATTACGAAAAGGAGTGAGTAAAATCCTCTTTTTCCTTTGAATAAAACTTAATGGCGTATTTACCCTCAGAGAAATGGAATAGTATATCTATCCGTTACTTTTTCTTACATACAATTTCACACAGGCCTTCTATCCATGTATTAGATGTGATAGGTATCCATTCAGGGCGGGAATAGATTTTTTCTTTTTCACTTCCATCTATATACTCCACGCGCATCTCAAGAGAGCGGTACCTTCTTTTAGAACAATCTATTTCTCTCAGCATCCTCATCTCTCTTGTTAAAGAGTTTGAATTCTCAGAGACAATCGTTTTATCCCATACTCTAACAAGATTATCAGAGGTATATGTTATACTTTTTACATCATAGTAATGTTTGGTGTTGTCTTTACTCGTAGCATAATACTTCCATTTCTCGTCCCCCGCTTCAATACGGGAAAAAGATACGATAACACTGAAAAGTAAAGATAAAAAGATAACGGGCTTGATGAATGGTTTCATGATATAAGTTCTATACTTTATAAAGTATTCCTCCAAAAATGAATTTTATATGGGATTGTTCAAATCTACATGGTTAATTTAATATATGCCACGCTTATGGCCTTATCCTGAATGCTCTGTGGTTTTATATTCTCTCTAAGGTTTTACCAGTGCTCCGCTTATTTTTACTACAGCTTTCTTTACTAATTTTGTAGAATCTCCTACAACCAGTTGTGGTATGTGTGCATCCCCTGGAAACAGAACAACGAAAGTGCCGGGATATGCGTCAACACGGGCCGGACACATTCGTGGCCGATGGTAGAACGCTACATCTTTTTCCATATTATATGGTATCTTAATCTGAAGGGTATCGATTGGAAACCACTCGATACCTTCAGTGCCTATAAGCACAGTCTGGATATCTATATAGTTTTGATGCGCTTCCAGCATTGCCATGTTAGGGAGACGTGTCTCGTAACTCATGACCCGCACAAAAATATCCTTTCCTTGTAGTGTATATTCCTTCTCTTCCACATCGGGTTTGAGAGATGTTAAGAAATCAAAGGCACGCTTCCAGGCTGCTCCGGAAAAGTAAGTTTCCCAATTTTCCAAACGGTCAATAATCATACCCTACCTCAATTGAGAATATGTAGTTAAAAATAATAGCCAAAGAAAATAAAAAAATCAGGAAGATCAATCTGCAAAATTACTCTTTTTGTTGTGCCATGTCCCATTTCTGCGATATCACATTGTTGTATCATGTCGCAACTCTGTATAGACCCTGATGATGATTCTATAACAGTATACTATCAATTTTTCTCCCTGTATTCATATTTGAATATAAATTATATCTCATATTCCTTTATTGGCATACATTTTTCTTAATTAGTATAAATCATAGTTCTTTGTCTTTTCAGACAGTCTTTTCATTAACTGAATTTGGCTGCAAATATTTTAAAAATGAAAAGCTTTTTAGAACGTTCTTTCAGGAAGATTATGTGTACATTACAAAGAATTGCAATAGAGAAATGCCTCCATCACGTAATTTTAAGAGAACGGTATGCTAAATAGTAACTCAAAACAGGATGAAAAGATTACCGTTTTCGTGAACAGCACCATTGCTAATTTTATACCTGCATTCTTCAAAAATAGAAGAAATGATATTAAATCTGCTTTGGAGGCTTTGGAACTATGTGATTATGATACCATACAGATAGTAGGGCTCAGTATGAAAGGAGCGGGTGAAGGCTATGGGTTCGATGCGATATGCGATATCGGTCTGTCTCTTTATCAGGCTGCAAAAGACAAAAATCCGCACGAAATACGGAAACAGGTGAGTAAACTTACAAATTATCTCGATCGTGTGAATATAGTCTATAAATAAAAATAGCCTGATATACATTGATCAATTTGGTATATCAGGCCTTGAAATTCCGTATTAATCTATAATTAACAGTAGCGACTTGCTATCAACGCACTTTATATCCCTTTACAAAATTTATTACGTCTTGATTTTACCGCTACTGAATGTTTTTAGAGAACATTGAATCATGGAGTATGGGGATATTGAAATTTACTATACAAATTAAAGTCTGCAACTTTTAATCGGTGTTTTTTGCGTATAAATACACCTTTGGGAACGTTTAACCCATCTAACACTCCCCACACTCCATAATTATTATATCATGAAAAGCAACTTTTGCAAACCCAACACCTGAAAATTTCATAATTTGAAGTGGCTTTGTTGCACAAAGCCGGATAAATATCTGATATACTAAGAGAATAAGGGAAAGAGTACCATAAATTATTTTGTAGGATAAGTATATCAGTATGAA
>NZ_SZPP01000092.1:0-2732 GCF_030263775.1 Candidatus Jettenia sp. AMX1 | reverse complement strand
CGTATGATGAAATTAGGAATGCCGGAAAGTTATGCGATCTCATAAATTGCATACTACAGGGAAAAACTGCTTTTTTATCGGATTTGTGCAACAAAGCCGGAAAATTGTAAAACAGTTTTTCAGGAAATTATTAAGAAGAAGATAAACTACAGGAAGAGAAAAAGTGATCTGTTTCGTGGCAGAGGAATTTTCACGGTGCTCGGTTTTATTTTTGGAGTACTATTGGGAATGCTCCTATGGATTTTGACTGATCCGGAGTCCTTTTGGTACAAAATAGCGTTCTGCTAAGTCGAAGAAGCCCTGGACTAAAAGTGCTAATAGTGCAGCCGGTATGGCGCCCTGTAAAATAAGACCCATATCATCCAGTCGGATACCGGTAAGAATGGGTTGGCCGTAACCGCCGGCGCCGATAAGTGCGCCAAGGGTTGCAGTTCCTACATTAATCACGGCAGAGGTTTTTATTCCTGCGAGAATTGAACGGGAAGCAAGAGGGAGTTCCACAAGCCAAAGGCGTGGCAGGGCCGGTAAACCTAATGCTTGAGCCGTTTCACGGATCTCGGGCCGGATGTTGCCCAATCCCGTATAGGTGTTGCGCACAATAGGAAGCAAACTATACAGAAATAAGGCAAGAATGGCTGGCTGGCTCCCTACTCCGAGGAAAGGTATCATGAAAACGAGGAGCGCCAACGATGGGATTGTCTGTATAATTCCAACGATACTGAGAACGATTTGGCCTATTTTCTTTCGTTTGAAAGAGAGAATTCCGAGTGGTATTGATAGAATTATTGCGCCTGTTAATGAAATAGCTACCAGAAAGAGATGTTCCCGGGTTCTTAAAAGAAGCCGGTCGGTGATTGTTTCGATATGGATTTTTGGATGAATACCAAATTCTTTCGCCAGAAACTGAGATGCGATTTGATTTTCAGGGATTTTTTTGATCTTTGCCTGAGCATTCATCTTTATCATTTCTGATTCAGAGATACGCCCCTCTAGTTGTAACATTGCCCTCAATGCATTAGGCCAGCGATTTGCAAATTCTGTGCGATAAAGTAAAACGGCATGATAGTCAGGGAAATAATGTAAATCATCCTTCAGAATGACAAGGCTATAATAGTCAATATCGGCATCAGTCGAATATATATCTGTTACCTGGATGGTGTCACTCTCAATACCGCGGTATGCGAGATCATGATCGAGTTCCAATACTTCGAGCTGTGGAAGGTTATAATATTTCCTGAGGCCACTCCAGCCATCCTTGCGGTTCATAAACTCATGGGTAAAACCAAATTTTAAATCCGGGAAATTACGTAAATCAGAAATCCTGGCAATTCCCAGTCTTTTAGCTGTTTCAGCTTTCATCCCAATTGCATACGTATTGCTGAATCCCAGTGTTTTGCTCATCCGAATCCCTCGCTGAGAAAGCGCTTCCTCTATTTCTCCTGCTAATCCCCTCTCAGCCAGGATCTCGTTTATTATCGTGCCGGTATACTCCGGATATATATCAATATTTCCATTCAGCAAAGCGCTCCATAGTACTCGGGTGCTGCCAAGTTGTTTACGATGGATAGCGGGAATTTCTCCGTGATTTATCAGAAGGGTAGTAATTTCACCGAGAATCACGTTCTCAGTAAATTTTTTTGATCCGATTTTTACTGAAGGAAGGGTTTGTTCAGCAAGGGCCGTTTCTATCATTCCTATACCTGCCAACACGGAGAGAAGTATCAATTTTTTCAGACATCACCGCCTTTCTGTATCTCCAATGGACTGCGATGTGTTTTGATAAATCGGGTTACGAAGGGATCGGCAGGTGCTTCAATGAATTCGTGAATCGTGCCCTGCTGAATGATACGCCCGGCTTGCATCAATACCATTTGATTACCAAAGAATTTTGCCTCTTCAATGTTATGGGTAACTAACACTACACTTTTCCTTAATTTGTGGAAAATTTCTTTTAGATCATTTTGTAAATCATAACGGGTAATTGGATCAAGCGCCCCCAGTGGTTCATCTAACAGGAGGACGTTAGGATTTAACATTAACGCCCGCATAAGCGCTACCCGCTGCTGTTGTCCGCCTGAAAGTTGCGCAGGGAAACGTTGTAGTCCGTCCTTTGGGAATTGAGTCAATTCTGCCAGGGCAAGCAAATGCTTCTCTATGAGTGTTTTTTCCCATCCCAGATAATTTGCCATCAGGATTACATTTTTACGTGCCGTTAGATGAGGAAAGAGTCCGCCAGTTTGCGTAACATAACCCATGCGCCGGCGCAACAGGAGTGCATTCATTGGTGTAATTTCTGTTCCTTCAAAATAGACCTTGCCGGTATCCGGCCTTGCCAGTCCAATCATAAGCCGCAAAAGAGTAGATTTTCCACAACCGCTTGGTCCAATAACTACGGTAGTTTGTTCTGACGGAACCGATAAATCGATGCAAGATAAGGCTTGTGTGGAGTCGTAAATTTTTGAGATACCTTTAACCTCAAAAACGGAATTTAAGGTTTGCACATGATATACTCCTTGTCAATGGTTATCGGCCTGATGGTACAGGAATTTGCTTTTTGAGATTCAGAAAGAGTACTTATAGTATTCCAAATATGAAACCAAACATATCCTCAACAGAGGAAAGACTGTCCCGATAGTCATCTATGAAAAAGCATGTCAAGAAAAAATAATGTTCCTGTTGACAAAAAAACAAAGGAACTGTTTTCTTGCCATGCGTCCTTCCCGCTTAATTGG
>NZ_SZPP01000057.1:0-22334 GCF_030263775.1 Candidatus Jettenia sp. AMX1 | reverse complement strand
GAAGCCATGTAGCCAGGATGGCAGGGGGTGAGGGAAACGTTACCTTCTGAAGCCCATCGACAAAGGCCGCTCTAAGGCGGGTGAGCAACTCTCCGGGTTGTAACGAATGTGAACGGAGAAGTAGCCTCGTAACAAATGAGAACCACTGGCCGAGCCTGTCAATGTGAGGTGAAGGCAAGATTCTTTTCCAGGAACTGGCAAAAAGGGAGAATAAGGCAGGAACTTCTCCAACGGTGGATAATGCCTTGTTGAGAAGAGAGCAGGAAAGCCGTATGAGGGAAAACCTCACGTACGGTTTGACGAGAAGATACTGGAAATAGGGTATGGTTGTGATCATGTGACACTCTCAGAGGAAACGGAGAGAAACGGGGAACACAAACCTTTGCAAGGATTTTGAGACAGCGCAAAAAGTATGACTATTTTTAGTTACAATACAATAATTCTTACTTATCAGCCAGTTGTTCAACACCTATCCGGATTTCTCCCCCTACAACTTTGCCATTCGGTTCTTTAACAGAAATATTTTGCCTTAATTGAGGAATAAACGAGGTTCCGTTCCTGGTTATTTCTTCTCTCGTATTCTTGTACGTGATCTTCATTAAGATATGGTATTTTAACTTTGTTCTTTGCTCCGTAGATAAGATGATATCTTCTAAATTGCTCATAACCTTTGATTTGTCCCATAAAAAAACAAAATCCTGAGAAGAAGAAAATTCTTTATCTAAGGTATCTAAGAGTTCCTCACATTCATCGATAAACTTGGCTTCTTTTAGCAGGGAAGGATCTATAACTATATGTATCTCATCCCATTCCTCATTGATTACTTTAGATTCAATTTTCAAAGATTGCTTAATCTCATGCGTCTTTAAAAATGTTACTGTATAAGGCTCGAATAGCTCAGCCTCCGGGCATGAGAAAAGGCTGGTTTTCAACTGTGGTTGTCTGCCATAAAGAAGACCAGCTTCGATTTGGCCAATAGCTTTAGCCTTAAGTTCAAAAAGATAACTTTTGTTTCTTTCTATGAGTCTTGCCTGATCGATAAAAAGATATCCGTGTATTAATGGGTCCCGATGTTTAATTCCCAATCTCAATATATAAGAGCCAGGCAATCCGTTAACCTCCTGTGCCCGGAAAGCTATATACAGCTCATTCCGATCATTCCTGTCTTCTGTGTTTTTGATTTCATCGATACGGATAAATTGCTCGTCTCCATGCTGTATCAGATCTGTAGCATCCTCCTTAATCCCTTGTTTACGAATACATCTCCAGATTTCATACGTAACGACAAGAGAAGCGTTCTTCAGGGTAATTTCCTGCTCTTTGAGCTGAGAACTATCGTTTGCTTCAATAGTTACGCAACTACCCAGTACCATAAAACATATTATGATGTAACAATATCTTGTTCTTACATTCACGAGGTATCTGATAATTTTATTGAGCTAATATATCAAGGGAAATTAAGGCCATAATTTTTGCAAAGTCAACCAATTCTTTAATATCAATTGATTCATTTGTAGCATGTGCTTCGGCCACATCGCCGGGTCCAAATCCAACAGCTATTATACCTTTTTGGATAAGCTGTTTTGTTACAGTTGCGCCAGATAATCCTTTTGGTTGTGGACGAGTACCTAAAATGGATTGCGCATGTTTTGAGATTAATTCCACGAGTAAATTATCGGTGGGGACAGCAGTGGGAGGTTGATCAGAAATGATTTTTACATCAAATCGTGCAGGGCATAGCGCCTCAACTTCCTTCATAATATTTTTTATATCGTTCACAACAGTGTCTGATGAATCGCCGGGTAAATAGCGAATATCCAGTTGTACTTTACAGAGAGCAGGCACGATATTAGGCGCTGTTCCACTATGGATAGAGCCAAGATTCAAAGTAGGTGGAGAGTGGAGTGGATGCGAGGTTTGTCTGAACTTTAATTGTTTTATCCTATCGAGCAAGATGATCATGTTCCATATCGCATTTATCCCCATCTCTGGTCTTGAACCATGCGCCTGCTTACCATGGGAGACGATCTCCAAGAACAACGTGCCTTTTTCAGTTACATCGATTATCTGCATATTATGTGCGACATCGGGAATGATAGCAAAGTCCGCGCTAATGCCACATTCGTTCAATAAATATTCCAGTCCTAACGCAGAACCTCGTTCCTCATCAGCAACGCCGATCAATAAGAACCGGCCTTTCAGTTTAGATTCGTTCTCTTTAAGAAATCGTGCAACAGCCATCATGGCGGCCATCTGCCCTTTATTATCAGAGGCTCCCCTGCCGTAGATTCGTCCGTTTTCTATCCATGCTTCAAAGGGATCCCTCTTCCAATCATCGCCGGCTGGCACAACATCTAAATGACATGCAACAAGTAAAGTAGGGATAGATGATGTGATTTCCTTACGACCTATGTATCCAATGATGTTTGCTCGGTGTTTTACCTTTTCAAAAATGGTATATGGGATTTGTAATGATTTAAAAAAATCCTCAATAACTTCAACAGCGAGGGCTTCATTCCCGGGAGGATTTTCGGTTTTCTTATTGATTAATTTAACGGCGAGTTCAACGATCTTATTTTCCTCATTTTGCATGTATTCCTTCACATAATTTATAGAATTATTTGAAGCATATTTTCCCATAACAGTATTTCCTCTGGTAATAGTAGACTTTAAGGATTTTAAAATGTTGTAGTGTAAACAGAATTATTCAAGCTTATCAAATAAGTTTTTCTTTGATTCACAGATTGGGCATACCCAGTCCGCTGGTAAATTCTCAAATTCTGTTCCGGACTTGATGTCTTTCTTTGGATCTCCCCTTTTAGGGTCATAGGTGTAACGGCATATTATGCATTCTGCTTTTGACATATTTCTTGTTCTCTGGATCATTTGAATTTGGGATTTCAATATGTTGTACCGGTCAGGGACATTGTTCTCTACACATAGTTAATACAGTACGGTTATATTGATAACCGTATTACAATGTAAAAAACTTCCTTTTGCAAGCTTTTTATACCCGCCATATATCTTTGTATAGACTTACATATGAGATAACAGTAATCATTGCAAATGAAAGAGATATGAGAAAAAGTATGAAGAAATTTATAAAATTTGTGTTTGACAAGTATCAGCAAATAAAGGACTATAAAGGTAATAGATGAAAATGATGGAAAAAAGAGGTAATTCCTTTGGCCTTGCCTTTGAGTAAGCTATACACGATATTTCGTGTGGATGTATAAAAGAAGATTATATGAATAAGCGTGAGCCGACAAATTATGGATTTTAAGAAATATAAATTAGGGGAAAAGAGTAGATCATTACGTGACACTATAAAGGGTCTCATAAAGGGAGAATTCTGTTTAAGCGAGAATTTCCTCAATAAGTGCATGAAAGACTTTACACAAGTTCAGTCAATTAAATTGCTCAATGGATATTTCATACTAAACGTGTCAAATATTGAAGCTGTACTTAACTACGATTCATGTGAATTCAATGAAAATACAAGATCGGTAACATTTAAAGTACTTAATCTTAAGCCGTTTTATTATAAACCGTTTCTGAATCTTATTCACTTGAAATTTCCATTCCTGAAGTTTGATAAAGATGCGGAAAAGACAAGATTGCTTACTTGCCACTTAAATAAAATCCCTGCGCTTAAGGATAACAAGATTGTAAATAGTCGTTATTTATCATATCTTACCGTAAAATATATAAAATGCACAGAGGGTAAGGTTGCTGTGAAGTTGAAGATACCATTAAAGGCTTTGAAAGATAAGCTATTTAAGGATTCTGTACCAAAATCTAACTAACGACTTTTGTCGTGAAGAAAGTAAATAATCATGGAAAAAACACATGGAGTCTATTACAGGTTGAGTTATAAGTTCTCAATCTAAAGAGAAACAAACTAACGCAATTGTATAGGAATTTTCATTAAGCGGGTTTGCGGTAGGGTGGGTTAAGCGATAGCGAATCCACCTTTTCTCTGATCATGAGGTTCTATAATGACTTTTATGGAATCCTTTGCCTCGGCAACCAGTTTAAAGCCTGTAGCTGTTTCGGAAAGACCTAGCCTATGGGTAATTAAGTCTCGTACTGCTACCCTGCCTGCACGGATTAGTTCAATGGCTGTAGCCATATCATCCGGTGGCCCGGCATAAGACATGACAAGAGAGTTACAATTACGCCAGAGGTCCCAAAGGTTTACGGGAGTTGAGACATTTGGTTCTGTTGGGGCAAAAAAAAGAATCGTCCCGCCCCGTTCCACAGAGTTTAATGCCTGTCCTATGGCTGCAGTGGCCCCTGTACATACGACAACCAAGTCAGCCAGGCGTCCGTTATTGGTTTTACGCAGATAGGCGGGAACATCTTCTTTTGCGTGAATTACATGGTCAGCTCCGGATTGTTGTGCCATTCTTAAGCGATATTCAGTAATATCAACCGCAAAAATTTGTCCGGCCCCCAGCGCGCGTGCTAATTGAATGTGAAGGAGTCCGGATATGCCGCTGCCGATAACGAGCACACTTTGTCCTGCACGTAATTTTGCCTTCCTTTGCCCAAGGAGGGTGCAGGCTAAAGGCTCAACAAAGGTTCCTTCCTCAAAAGAAACCTCATCCGGCAAAACAAAGGTACCCCGATCAACATTGATGTGCGGAATACGAATATATTCGGAAAAACCACCAGGATAAAAATTTGTAGTGCGCAAGGTATCACATACCGAATAATGGCCATTCAGGCAGTAATGACACGTATTGCAGGGGACATGATGAGCCACGGTTACCCGATCACCTACTTTATAATGCTTCACTCCTTCTCCAACGGACACTACTTCACCGGCAATTTCATGTCCCAGTACGAGAGGTGCCTTTTTAATACGGTACCATTCCATTACATCACTTCCGCAAATACCACTGGCTATTACCTTTACTAATAATTCACCCGGTCCAATGTGAGGGGTTTGCATCTCTTCAATTCGAACATCTCTGTTGTTGTAATACATTGCTACGCGCATAGTGTTTCCCTTTAATCTCCAATCTGATTAAATCTGAATTCTCGGACAGCCTGTAAAGCCTTGCCCTACGGTTTTATAAAAAACAAAAGTCGCCAAAGACCTAATTTAATGCATAGGAAATTCAAACAAAGAGTTCCTCCCCCTTGATGGGGGAGGTTAGGTGGGGGTGGACAAGCAAGCAGAGCACCCTCCCTTAGTCCCTCCCATCAAGGGAGGGAAAAATTTGTAGGTAAGTCGCCGAAGGCTCAATTAAATTAATAGATTATATTAGTGAACAATGACAATGAGCAGTATCAGTAAGCAACATCTTAACCGGCACTATCCAGTGATGCTTACCAGACTTTCTCATACTTTATAAGATATTCACTATTTCTTTTTATTCTTCTCTGCATTAAAGATGTCATTTGCTTGTTTTGCCGTTGCATTCTCGTGGATGATAGCGCGTAAAGCCTTGATCATGGCTACGGGGTACTCATTTTGCCAGATATTCCTTCCTAAATTCACACCAATAGATCCCTTTTGCATCCCATCATGAACAAACTCAAATACCTCAAGGTCTGAGTTTACTTTTGGTCCACCTGCCATGACGACAGGTACAGGGCATCCATTCGTAACTTTTTCAAAATTCTCGCACCAGTAAGTTTTTACGACCCGGGCGCCCAATTCTGCTGCAATACGGCAACAGAGCGCGAGGTAACGGGCGTCACGCTTTTCCATTTCTCTTCCAACAGCCGTAACTGCCATTACGGGAATACCATACCTTTCCGCTTCGTTTACTAATGTTGATAGATTTAACAAGGTTTGGTGTTCATATTTACTGCCGATAAAGACGGAAATACCTAAACCAGAGGCGTTTAAACGAACAGCCTCTTCTAGGGAAGTGGTAAGACTTTCGTTCGCCAGGTCTTCACCAACCATGCTTGTGCATCCGGATACTCTAAGGATAATGGGTTTGCTATTTACCGGATCTATGCACGAACGTAATACCCCGCGGGTGCAAAAAAGGGCATCGCTGTATTCAAGAATGGGTTGAATAGTCTTGCCCGGCTTTTCCAGGTTAGTAGTGGGACCCTGGAAATATCCATGGTCAATTGGTAAAAACATACATCGGCCGTTTGGTTTTATAAGTTGAGATAAGCGATTCTTCATTCCCCAAGGCATTGTTTTATTCCTCCCTTTAACAGTGTGAACAATTTTTATGTGACTTTTCAGGTCTCACAATTAAATATCCTTTTCCTATCAGCCAATGATGGAACTGATAGGTGGTATATTTGCAATGTGTTTTACAAATATCCCTGATCTTTTCATATTCAGAAGAACCTTCCTTTTGTGCATTCAGGTCCATTTGCACTGAACATTTTATATCATTACAGAATTCCCGCCGTTTATAATCTACATATCCTTTGATTGACATAGGCATATCCTTTACAGAGGAGAACTAAGAAAAAAATACAGGTAACAAAAAGTACTGGTGTATCAAGTAAAAATTTACTAAGTGTTAGAATTACTATTTCTCTCAATATCTTTTTGTATCAGTTTTGAAAGGGTGATAGCGTTATTTACTGCATAGCCAGCCTCGTCATTGTTAAAGTAGACAAATACATCTTTCCCTTCTTTCAACCATGCTTTTATTCTTTTGGAATCAGTTTGTAGTTCATCATCGGAATAGCAGTTCTTATGAGAATATTGCTTTGCCCTGTGATGCCGGAGGTACACAAAATCAGTTACTATAGGGGTGTGTCCGGTAAATTTCGGAAAATCAGCAATACATACGGCTATATGAGCATTCTCCAATATACGATACACATCCTCACAAAACCAACTCTCATTCCGAAATTCAAATACAAAGGGGATGGTACTCAATTTTCTCAATAATGATACAAAATTGAATAACCTATCGATATGTATCGTGAACGTAGGCGGCAATTGCCATAATACTATTGATAATTTTTCTTTGAGAAACTTCGCTCTACCTAAAAATAATTTTAATGACGCTTCTACTTCATTGAGTCTTTTAATATGGGTAATAAACCGGCTTCCTTTTACTGCAAATGAAAAATCATCCGGTGTTTGCCGATACCAGTTTTTGAAGGCATTTTCTGAAGGCAAGCGATAAAAGGAGACATTCAATTCCACACTTTTAAGAAATTGTGAATAATATTCCAGCCACTTGCTTTTAGATAGTTCCCCTGGATAAAATACTCCATCCCCCCAGTGTTTATAAGTAAAGCCACTGGTACCTATACATGCCTTGCCTTTCTTCATACATCAAAAATTATCAAATCGTAATTTTTTATTACAGAATTGTCAAGATTGAACGGATAACGTGTTATATTCCTTCCCCGTCTTTATAATTTTTCATAAATATAGTCATCAGTTTTGATTCTGTTTCAGAAACGTAATCGTCTTCTTTTATCGAAATATGTAAATTTTCTTCCAGTTTTTTTATCCGTTCTTTGAGTTTGCGGTTTTCAACCAATACGATTTTAAGCGCCTCGGCGATAGGGTCTGGCAATTGTCCATGGTCTAATGCTGCATCATGTTCTTTCTTTTTCTGTTCAATAATTCTCCCTGGTACCCCGACCACAGTCGAATACGGTGGTACATTTTTAACAACAACAGAGCCCGATCCGATACGTACATGATCTCCCACCGTTATATTGCCCAATATACACGCATTTGAGCCTACGATAACTTTTTTCCCCAGTTCCGGATGCCTTTTTGTCTTTTCTGTAGTTGTACCTCCGAGGACAACTCCTTTATAGATAAGACACCCATCTCCAACTACTGCAGTTTCACCAATAACCACGCCCATACCGTGATCGATAAATACACCATGTCCGATTGTGGCGGCCGGGTGTATTTCAACTCCTGTTAAGAATCTGCTGATATGAGAGATAAAACGGGATAATACAATCCATTTTTTTCCCCAAAGATAATGCGATATTCGATACAGCCATAAGGCATGTACGCCTGGGTAGCATAAAACTACTTCAAGCTTGCTTCTTGCGGCCGGATCATTTTGGAAGGCAGCATTAATGTCCTCTTTCATGCGATTGAACATTAAAATTCCTTAAACAAAACGGTAGATAAATATCTCTCACCGGTGTCAGGAAATACGACAACCGTTAGTTTCCCTTTATTTTCAGGTCTTGCTGCTACCTGTAATGCTGCATGGGCGGCGGCTCCGGAAGAGATACCCACTAAAATTCCTTCTTCTCGTGCGAGTTGACGGGCCAGAGCAAATGCCTCCTCGTTTTTGACCGTGATAATTTCATCGATTACTTTCCTGTCGAGGATTTCAGGTATAAATCCTGCGCCAATCCCCTGAATTTTATGCGGGCCTGGCTTTCCGCCCGAGAGCACTGCTGAATCAGTAGGTTCAACGGCGATTACTTTCAATGAGGGTTTCCGCTTCTTAATAATCTCGCCCACTCCGGTAATTGTTCCACCTGTCCCTACACCACCCACAAAGATATCAATCTTGCCATCAGTATCATTCCATAGTTCTTCTGCTGTTGTCTTTCTGTGAATTTCCGGGTTAGCCGGATTTTTAAATTGCTGCGGCATAAAAGAGTTTGGGGTATCTTTTACCAATTCTTCTGCCTTGCTGACAGCACCCTTCATTCCCTCAGCTCCTGGCGTTAACACTATTTCGGCGCCAAATGCCTTCAGCACTGACCGCCGCTCTATACTCATGGTGTCCGGCATGGTTAAAATCAGCTTATAGCCTCTTGCAGCGGCCACGAAGGCTAAAGCTATACCCGTATTGCCCGAAGTAGGTTCTATGATAATTGTATCCTTTTTAAGGAGCCCCGCTTTTTCTGCTGCTTCTAACATAGCAATTCCGATACGGTCTTTTACACTGGCCATAGGGTTGAATGATTCCATTTTAGCTACAACCGTTGATTCCAATCCCTTAGTAATATTGTTTAATCTAACCAATGGTGTATTGCCAATTGTTTTGGTGATGTCTTCATATATTTTTGCCATATATTCCTCTTAATTAAATTCTCTATAAAGCAAATGTCTTAATTAATTAAGGATACAAAGCAACTATGATACCTAGTCAGAGGTTATTTCTCAAGAGATTTTTAGTGCCTTGTTTTTTCTTGACAAAAAAAAAATTGTCTATAGTATATATGGTTTTAGGTAATATTGTTGTCTGTGCTAAGATGTAAAAAAATTTTACAATTGTATATATTTTTTGGAACATATATCTTATTAAAGGTGTTATTGTGAACTATAAATATATTGATAATTTAGCGAAACAGGTCGGTGGTTCGTTACGGCTTACCGCATTGATTATAAGCCGGTCGAGGCAAATTGTAAAAAAAGCTCCGATATTAATTGAAACAAATATCGATGACCCTGTGCAGATTGCGTTTTTAGAATTGATGCAAGGAAAGATTAGGCTCAACGAAGGGGGCGCACCGCCACCTCAGGTTTCAGAACAAAAGAAGATTGAAAAACTCTTAGGAACTCCTGAGAAATCGGAGGCTTGATGGTAACTACACTACAACAATAAAAGTAGTATCATGTGCCGCTTCTTCTAAACAATTTATTATGCGAGGGGATAAATTACACAAATACGTGGTATTGTAGTTAGGAAAAAAATCCTAATCTGTTTAGAATACATCATAAATTTACCTGCCCAAACTATTACACCACAATACACAGAAGTTTAATTCCATATTTTAAATTCATGAACGTAAAATAAGGTTGTGTTTTCTCGATGTAATTCATAAGGCGATAAGTCCATAACCAACATAACCAAATATCTCATAATTATGTATTAGGAAAGGACTGATTGAAAATTACTGAGAAAAAGTTTTTATAGGATACTAAAACAAGGGGGAATTCTGTAATTATGATTAAAGTTGACCATTTGGCAAAGCGTTATGCAAACGTGTATGCAGTAGACGACATCTCATTTGAAGTCAACCAGGGTGAGATTTTAGGTCTCTTGGGACCTAACGGAGCAGGGAAGACAACTACCATGCGCATATTGACCTGCTATATGCCAGCGACTTCGGGAACTGTTACGGTTGAAGGTTACGATGTCTTTCGGGATTCGGTTCAGGTGCGCAGGCAAATAGGATATTTGCCGGAAAATGTGCCCTTGTATCCTG
The DNA here is from genome assembly GCF_030263775.1 of Candidatus Jettenia sp. AMX1. Classification (NCBI taxonomy): domain Bacteria; kingdom Pseudomonadati; phylum Planctomycetota; class Candidatus Brocadiia; order Candidatus Brocadiales; family Candidatus Brocadiaceae; genus Candidatus Jettenia; species Candidatus Jettenia sp. AMX1. The sequence continues at coordinate 12,197 of NZ_SZPP01000057.1, read as the reverse complement.
AAATGCGGGTGAAAGAATATCTTTCGTTTCGCGCAAAACTGAAGAAGGTGCCGTACCGTGAACGGAAGAAAAAGATTGATGAATCGATTGAAAAATGCAGGATTACCGATGTGCAGCATCAGATTATTGGAACTCTTTCCAAGGGTTACCGCCAGAGGGTCGGTTTGGCTGATACCCTTGTTCACGATCCAAAGATCCTAATCCTTGATGAGCCAACAATTGGACTTGATCCGAATCAAATTCGGCAGGTCAGGCAACTGATAAAAGAATTAGGTGAAAAACATACCATCTTACTCTCCACCCATATCCTTCCTGAAGTTGAAATGCTTTGTGGCCGCGTTATTATTATTAATAAGGGTAAAATCGTTGCTATGGATACACCCTCAAACCTGGCTACCCAACTAAGAGCCGGAAGCAATATTACGTTAGAAATTCGTGGAAATGGAGAAAAAATCAAGAATGCCTTTTCGGAAGTACAAGGGGTAAAAAAGATCATATGGCACGGCAATGGCGCTATTAATCATTATACACTGGAGGCAGAAAAAGGTATGGATGTTCGTGAAGATGTCTTTTCTGCGGTCGTGAAGAATGGCGGAATTATTCGTGAAATGAAACAGGCTTCCATTACATTAGAAGAGATATTTCATCAGATTACTACGCAAGAACAGGAGGTAACGTTATAAATGACAAGTGTAGGTACTATATTTCAAAGGGAGATTAATTCCTACTTCCTATCACCGATTGCATATGTTGTAATTGCAGTGTTTACGATCTTTTCGGGTTATTTCTTTTCCATTATGCTTGGAATAACCCAGGAAACTACGCTGCGATACAGCTTCGCCTATACACAATTTATTCTTTCCATCCTGACACCTGTTATCACGATGAGATTATTAGCCGAAGAAAATAAGACAGGGACTATCGAGCCTCTGATGACAGCCCCTATTACCGATTTTGAGGTAGTATTTGGAAAGTTCTTATCAGCCTGGGCACTCTACAATATCATGATTGCTCCAACCGCTTTTTACATCATATTCCTGGCATGGGTAGGCTCCCCCGATTATGGTGCAATTATTGCCAGCTATATTGGGCTGATCTTAATGGGTGGACTTTTTATATCTATCGGATTGCTGGTATCTGCTATTACGAAAAACCAGATTGTTGCAGCCGTTATAGGAATTGTTGCGCTCCTTATACTGCTGGTCATTGGCCTGGCAAGTTCCGGAAGTGAGGGATGGTTTTATGATGTTTTGAGATACATTGGTACCTATGATCATTGGGATACGTTTACAAAAGGAATCGTAGATACCAGGGATGTAGTTTATTATGTCAGCTTTACCGCTTTACTCATATTTATTGTTGTACGTATTGTCGAAAGCAGGAGATGGAGATGAGGACTTTGAATAAAAAAAGGGATGATTGGTTTGATCAGTTTAGTGGATATATTATACTGGCAGGTATTATTGCCGTTGTAGCAGGTTTTGGTATATCGAGAATCCTGAATGCCTGGGGATTGTCCTCTCTCATACCCATGGGTATTGGCGGGGGTGTTATCATTGGGTTTAGCCTCGCTGCGGCTATCAGAAACAAATGGTTCTCCACTGAGGCGTCTAAGAGAAAAGCGCTCGTTGGTACCAACGTTGCTATCATGTCAATTTTTGCTGCTTGCATCTTTGCAGTTGTTGGGTTTTTAAATAACCGGCATTATGAGCGTTTTGATCTCACCCTTACCGGCAAATATTCTCTCTCGCCAAAAACGAAGAATATACTGAAAAATCTTGATAAACCTATTATTATTACCACCCTCTTTAATCCTGGTGAGATGTTTTATGAACAAATTGTAGATATCCTGAAAGAGTATGCTTACCATTCAGATAAAATTAAGGTAGAAAGCGTTGATCCCTTAAGAAATCGTACCAAGGTTGAAGAATTAGCAAAACGCCTGAAGATTGATGATCTTCAAATGAATACCGTAGTATTTGAATGCGGTGAGTACAGTAAACATGTACCGCAAAATGAGGTTATAGAAAGACAATATCCGTTTAAGTTTAAAGGAGAGGAATCCTTTACTGAAGCCATTCTGAATATTACCCAGGAGAAGCAAACGGCAGTTTACTTTGTTACAGGACACGGAGAACGGCATTTTGAAGATTATGACCGTGCAGGAATTTCCGGGATTGCAAATGCTCTGAAACGTGATAATTGCCGTATAGCTCCGCTCGATATTCTGACCACAAAAAAAATTCCGGATGACTGCGATGTGCTGATCGTTGCAGGGCCAACCAAAGCCTATCTGACAGAGGAATTAAATATTATCCGTAATTATCTTGAGGGGAGGGGTAAACTCCTGCTTATGTTAGAGCCTGGTATTGACCCAAATACTCCCACAGGGTTTAAAACCCTTTTGGCAGAATATGGCGTTGCTGTGCGTGATAATGTTGTTGTATATAACAAAGTCAATATGCCTCTTTTTGGTATTCAGACCGTTGCAGAAATCTATATCGGTAAGGATGAATATGCAGAACATGTCATTACCGATGATCTGAAGAGTTATAATACGATTCTTTTCGGCTCATGTGTTGTTGATGCAGCGCCCGCTAATGACCAAATGCCGTATCAGGCTGTTGTGCTTATGCGTGCACCGGAAGGGTCGTGGGGTGAGGTTGATGTTGCAGATTTACGGCAGAAAAAACCTGAGTACAACATAGATACTGATGTGCAAGGTCCGGTTTCTCTGGCAATTGCCTCCCAGGTTAAGGAACTGCCGAAAGCCGTAACCCAATCACATCCTCAAATGGCAAACGATCCGAATGCTAAGCCGCAGGGCGCACGACTGGTTGTCTTTGGAGATACGAATTTTGCCTCGAATGAATATGTTGAAAACCCGGGAAATATGGATCTGTTCCGTAATTCTGTTAACTGGCTGGCTAAGAAAGAAACACAATTAGGCATTTCTGCCAAGCCGCCAGATTTCCGTAAGGCAACGATTAATCCAATCCAGATGAAGGTTATATTCTGGGTATCAATTGCCGGAATCCCCCTTATACCTATTGTTGTCGGTAGTGTTGTCTGGTGGAAGAGGCGTCGATAATTTATATTGTAACGTTGAGGAATTTCAATTCTGTAGGGCAACCCTTCAGGGTTGCTATCCTCGTGTATATATTCAGGCGGGGGGAGGTAAGGCTAAAAGCCTTGCCCCTACATCTTACGAAGAGATAAAAGTCGCCGAAGGCCTAATGAAAGGAAATTTACCGTTGAGGCTCTTTGCCACCTTACTTTCAGAAATGACAATGATTGTTATTCCGAATGGGGTGAAGCACTCGTTGATACATATTATAAACAGAACAATGGAGATTTATTAGTGTTTCAATTTCACGATATTTATTCTACGTCGGAGGAAAGTATTAAGCTATGAAACTTAAAACAACTATTATCCTTTTAGTTATCGCAGTTATTGGTATCTCGTATATCTTCCTGTATGAAAAGAAACAACTACCTCAGGAGGAATGGGAAAGACTGCAAAAGAAGGTGATTCCTGATTTCAAGTCGTCTATGATTAAAAAGATTGAATTAAATAACGAGAGCGGCAAGATTCTTTTGGAGAAGACTGAGGATGACTACTGGCATATCGTTGAGCCTTTGAAACTCCGGGCAGACAACTCCGAAATAAATAGCATACTTTCCGAGTTTGAATTTATGAATAAGGTAGGTTCTTTCAAGGATGAAGGAGACAAGCCGTTTGATCTTAAAGATTATGGGTTGGATGTTCCGAAGACCTCCCTTATCATGTATACAGGTATTCCGGCAAAACGCGATAAGATACAGGTAACCGGACCAAAGGATAAATATACGGTGTTTATAGGCCAAAAACTTGCTGCAGGTGATAATGTATACCTTAAACTTGATACCAGCGATGAAGTTGTTGTCGTGCCGGGGTCTATTGGCGATAAGGTTAGCAAGAATATTCTCGATTTAAGAAGCAAATGGGTGTTTTCCTTTGATAAGGAAGCTGTAGATAATTTACAGATTAAAACGAGCGAATCGAATATTGTTTGTAATAAGAAAGGTAGTTTCTGGCGGGTTGTTGAACCGGTTAGTGACCTTGCGGATTTGGAGAAGATTAAAGATATCATTGGTAAACTCAAAAATTTACAGATTGAAAGTACCGATTTTATTACCGAAGATTCATCTGATTTGGCTAAATACGGTCTGGATAACCCGCGTTATGTAGTCACAATTAATGAAAAAGGCGCTACGCAATCTGTCTCCTTTGGACATTCGTTGGATAATAAGGTCTATGCAAAACGCATGGATGAGCCGACCATCTTTTTCCTGAAAGATATCATACTTGCAGATTTGAGCAGGAAGCCGAACGACTTGAGAGATAAGAAGGTTGTAAGGTTTGATTCCATCGGAACGTATGGTATAAATAAACTGGAGATCAAGACTGCTTCTGATGTAATTGTTATTGAAAAATCCTTGGATTTAGACTGGGTAATTACAAAGCCCGTTAACCTTTACGCAGATCAGGATACAGTTAAGAATTTTATTGAGAAAATTAAGACCTTGGAAATTGAGGATTTTATTTCGGACCAACCGGCTGATTTATCCCCGTACGGTCTGAAAGATCCTGTCTTTGAGATTTCTGTTACCAAAGAAGAAGACAAGGAGTTAGCCAAGTTTTATGTTGGTAAAAGGCTGCCTGAAGGTGACAAATGTTATGTGAAGCGTGTCGGAGAAGAACCGGTGTATACCGTCCCTACAGCAGAATTTTACGATAAAATAGAAGATGCATTATTATCATTCCGTGACAGACTCGTAAGCGATTTTAACAAGGATCTTGTTAAAAAATTGGTAATTGAAAAACCGAATCGTACCTTTGTTTGCGACGTAACGAACAAGAAGGATGCTGAAGGTCAGGTTGTATGGAATCTCTCTCAACCTATCCAGACGGCAGCAGACACGGAAGCAATTAATCAGATTATCTGGGACCTTTCCTTTTTAAAAGCAGAAAAGCACGTTACAAAGGCGCCGAAGGATCTGATGAATTTTGGCTTGGATAAGCCAAAACTCAAGGTTTCCGTAACATACGAAAAAATTACAGAACCAATGCCTCAAGAGGCAGATAAAGAGATGGATGAAAAATCTCAGCTTGCAACGAAGGAAAAAGAGTCTGCAGAAAAAACTATAGAGACAAGAACTCTGCTCATCGGTAAGAAGGTTACAGAGGATGACAAGGTAAGCTCATACGGTATGTTTAGCGATAGCGACCTGGTATTCGAACTTTCCTGGCCAAAAATCAGAAACTTTGATGCAGAACTGGTACCTACCAAAATACTTAATTTCGAGAGGCTGGCAGCAGAAAAGCTTACTATTAACTACGCTGACAAGGCTATCCATTTGGAAAAAACAAACAATGTCTGGAAGTTAAAAAATGAGCAGAAGGATGTACAAGGAAGAGAAGTAGATTACTACATTCGCAACCTTTCGGAGTTAAAAGGTAGCTATATTGAGCAATATAAAACGGCAAGCCTGAAACCATTTTCTCTGGATAAACCTCAGTTGACTATCACGATTGGTTTGGGAGACAGTGATGCTGTGCTTTTCGTTGGTAAGAAGAAGGATGCTTATGGGTATTACGTGAAGAGTAAAGATTCAGACTATATTTATGTGGTTCCTAATGATCTGGTGGCTAAACTCATAAAAAAAGAAGAGGACTTCACCACGGTTATTCATGAGACTACAGATGAGGCGTCTATGGATGCGGCAAAAATCATTCCTGAGGAAAAACCTATGGGCGCCAGTCCGCATGGACATGGAAGACCATATAGCTCTCCTCATGGAGGAATTCATTAAAATTTTCCTTCATAAATGATGAAGGAGATCAGGTATTTTCAGATGAAAAAAATACTTATCTTTCTGCCATTATGTATTTGTTTCGTTTATATTCTTCTGACATATGATAAGGCGCCTGCCCTTGAGTCTTCTTTCAACTCGAATCGCAAGACACCAGTCGTTATGGCAGTTGAGAAGATAGGGCCGGCTGTTGCCAATATCAGGACCGAGAGGCTTATAGCTCAAAGGCATGTAGATCCGTATTTTGGATCGAGGAGTGAATTTTTTGAGCAATATTTCAATGAGTTTTTTGGCCAAAGCCAAAAGCAGACGATCGAAAGACCGTTAGGTTCCGGTGTTATTATTGATGAAGACGGCTACATTGTTACCAATGAACATGTGGTAAGTCGTGCGTCTAAAATCAAGGTGAGGTTATCAAACGGACAGGATTTTGAAGCTACCATGATCAGCTCTGACCCGATCAGCGATATCGCCGTATTAAAAATAAATTCACCGACGCCGCTTCCCTATGTAAAAATGGGCACTTCCAAGGACCTTATGATCGGTGAAACTGTCATAGCGTTAGGGAATCCCTTTGGCTTGGAAAATTCAGTTACCACCGGGGTGCTCAGTGCAAAGAACCGTACCATTACCTTCAATAGTGAATATGGAGAAATTAATTATAATGGCCTCATCCAAACAGATGCGTTGATTAATCCGGGGAATAGCGGGGGGCCGCTCATTAATATAGATGGGGAGCTTATTGGCATTAACGCTGCAATCGTAAATCAGGCGCAAGGTATTGGATTCGCCATTCCAGTTGATAAGGTAAGGGAAACCCTTGTCAAACTCTTCAATTTCCGGGAGCTCAACAAAATATGGTTTGGGGTACAGGTAGAAGAACAAGCTGATACTTCGAAGGGGATAGTGGTTTCATCAGTTGAACCTAAGAGCCCTGCATATAAGGCAAATATCAAAACCGGGGATTATATTACTAAAATAGATTCCAAAGAGATCCTAAACATTCTTGATTTTGAAAAATATATACTCAAAAAGAATGTAGGAGATAAACTCTATATCAATATTAATCGTGGCGGACGTGAATTCACGGTAGATATTACCCTGGAGAAGGCGCCGCTTCCGCCTATAGAGAAGCATGCGCTTGAGAAGTTGGGTCTGTATGTACAAGATTTAACTCCTCAACTTGCAAAGCAATTGAATTTATGGTGGGTTAAGAGCGGTGTGCTCATTACTGATGTGCAAAAGAATAGTCCGGCTGCAAGTATTGGGATTGAGGCTGGTCAGGTGCTTATCTATGTTGGCCAGTATCGAATTAATGATGTAGAAGAATTGGGCGCCTTGCTGAAAGTTATGAAAAAGGGAGACATCTGGGAGATTGGTATGGTCTGGTCAGATAAATTTGGTGAACATCAGGGTTACGCCAGAATAAAGGTCCGTTAATACCAGATAGCAGGGCAATTGCATCAAAATGAAAATTGCTTAGCCCGATTTGGGCGGCACTGGCAAACTCTGCCAGTCAGAATATGGCACAAAATCATGGGGGTGATACCCCCTATGCATCGAGCTAAACGCTATTCGACTCCGACTTGTTCCCAAACTGAGTCTGGGAACAAGCTACTAATTTAAGTATTGTGGCAAGACTAAACAGGGTGGCACGGACAAACTTGTTTGTCCGTGTTGTTTAAGTACACACGTGGATAGGGAATATACCACACTGACAAACAGAGTTTGTCAGTGCCACCCAGAAATAGGTTTACAGAGAATAAAAATTTCCAGAGAGACAACCCCGGCGAGACATCTCTTCATGGTATTCTAAAGATGTGGGTAAGGATAAGTTAAAAAAGGGGGGAAAGAGGGATGAGCTTAGAAAAGAGGGAACAAGGGATTTTCCCCTTTTTTAAAGGGGGATCAAGGGGGATTACGGGTGGTTTATTATTCTCCACCTTTTACACATGTTAGCTTGATGCATATAGGGTTTACCCTGCTACCCAATGTCATTACGATGCAATGAGGGATAAATTTCAGGCATGAACAAGAATTTCTCTTTGGTTATGTATTTACTTTCCACGCTACTGTTCCTTTTGGATGCTGGTACCAACCCGGATCCTCATACCTGGTAATATTCTCACGTACTTTTACTACGGTAAACATACCACCCATCTCAATATTACCAAACGGTCCCTTTCCTGTCATCATGGGAATGGTGTTTCTTGGAATCGGCATGTTCATGTCAGCCATTTCTGCCATTCCACTCTCTCCCATAGCCATATAGTCCGGCAGCAGGTTTTGCACCTTTTCTTCAACCCCTTTCTGTTTCACTCCTATCATGTTTGGTATATCATGGCTCATGGCATTCATGACATGATGATTCTTGTGGCAATGGAAAGCCCAATCCCCTGGCGCATCGGCAACAAATTCTATATCACGTGTAGTGCCTGGAGGAACATTAACCGAGGTTTCAGGCCATTGCGCCGATAGGGGAATTTTACCACCGTCCGTACCAGTAATCATGAATTTATAACCATGCAAATGGATTGGGTGAGAATCCATACTTAAGTTTGCGAATCTGATGCGAACACGTTCTCCGAGACGGACTACTAAAGGCGCTGTACCGGGGAATATGCGACTGTTGAATGTGAAGAGATTAAAATCGGTCATGATATTGGGGTTTGGGGTACTGGTTCCCGGCTCAACAAACCATTCCTGGAGAAATATGCAGAAGTCCCGGTCAATCCTTGGCTGCTCTGACTCCTTTGGGTGTATGATAAAAAATCCCTCCATTCCCATTGCCATTTGCACCATCTCATCCGCGTGCGGATGGTACATCTGTGTACCATGCTGACGAAGGGTAAATTCGTAAACATATGTCTCACCAGGTTTAATTTGCCTTTGGTTTAATCCGCCAACACCATCCATCCCGTTGGGCAGAAGTACGCCGTGCCAGTGAATAGTCGTATGCTCCTCAAGCTTATTGGTAACGAATATGCGTACACGGTCGCCTTCCACCGCTTCAATCGTAGGGCCTGGTGTTTGTCCGTTATATCCCCAGCAATTGACAATCATTCCTGGTGCAAACTCCCGTTTGACTGGTTCCGCAGTTACATGAAAGACCTTCACCCCATTGTCCCATTTCCAGGGAAGTGTGCTTCCATTAGGTGTAACTACGGGGATGTAGGACAGGCCTTTCTGAGAGGATTTGATGGGAATTGTATCCGGTGTGTCTGTAGCCGTGAGCTGCTTACGTCCTAATAATAGTGAGACGCCACCGGTTAATAGTGCAGCGGCGCTGGAAAGCATCATTTTGCGTCGGGTAATCATGGTAATTTCTCTCTGGTAATGATCAAAAGATGTATAGGGATTTTAAAATTTTTCATAATGCGTTAACACACCCCTACCTCAATTGTAGAGACGCGAGGTTTTACGTCTGTACGTAAGATGCAAGATTTTGCATTTCTACAGGAGAATAAACCCACCCCTAACCCCTCCCAAGAGGGGAATTTCCCCGATCGGGTCGAGGACTGGCTTTTATTCCCCTCTTGGGAGGGGTTAGGGGTGGGTAAAAAGTCGTTGGGTTTTGTCTTTTTAAAACCAACCTAATGTAAAGATTCCTCCGAGATAATTTCGAGAATGAGCTTATCGGAACGCCGGATAATGGTAAGTAACGACTTCACGCCAATCCGATGTTCGGTAAGCTGTTTGTGCAGATCATCTATACTCCTGACCGGTTGATTATCAACGCCTATGATTACATCCCCTTCAAGCAAACCTGCTTTTTGTGCAGGGCTATTCTTCTCGATAGCAATGACTAGCACGCCGCTCTCTGTAACTAAATTATGGAAGAGTACCAGGCGGCGATGGAGGAAGACATTTTGTCCTGCTACGCCAATGTAGCCACGTCGGATTCTTCCATCCCTGATAAGCCGTGTTGCAACAAATTTTACTGTGTCAGCCGCGATAGCAAAACAAAGACCTTGCGCACCCTGGATGATAGCGGTATTAACTCCAATTACTTCTCCACGGGAGTTAATGAGTGGACCACCTGAATTACCCGGATTCAGCGCCGCATCGGTTTGGATAATACTATCTATCAACCTTCCTGAGCGTGACCGGAGAGAGCGTCCGAGTGCACTTATCACGCCAGTAGTGACAGTGCATTGGAAGCCATAGGGATTACCAATGGCAACTACAAGTTGGCCTACACGAATAGACCGCGAATCACCCAAATGCGCATATGTCAGGTCGGGGGCTTGAATCCTAATAACTGCCAGATCCGTATCAGGATCATCACCGATCATATCTGCATAAAAGCGGCGGCCATCCGAGAGCGCTACTTCAATTTGACTGGCATTATGTACGACATGACTGTTCGTAAGAATAAAACCATCCGGTGTAAAAATAAACCCCGAGCCGCTGCCAACCATTTGCTGTGACATACGTGGATGCACTGCTTGCCGGCCATTTAACAACTGAAGAACATTAATATTCACCACTGATGGGATGATCTTCTCTGACGCACTAACAACGGCTTTTGAATATGTATCAAGAAGTTCTTCATCTGCCGGAGGAGAGATTTCAGATATCTGCAAACCATCAGGCTTGATCTCATCTGATGATATAGTTTGAAAAAGAGGCTTCATATTATCTTTCCTCTTAAAATTTTATTTTTTAATTCAAATTAATCTGTAGGATGGGTTAAGCGAAGCGAACCCATCAAAACAGTTCTTCGTATTTAATTTCAATTATATGGGAAATGTATTGTTTGTCAAATTTTCTATCCTTAACGTAAGAACCTATTATGGGAAAATGAAACAGTTGCCGTTTATCCTCCATAATGGGTGAGATAGTATAGTAATGATAGATTCCGGAGAAGCGGGAACGGGAATGACAACTTTATATAGCTTAGAGGCCATCCCAAAACCTTAATTTTGTGTCTAGAATCATTTGAGATATAGCATATATAAGGAGATTCATGCTCTGTAAGCCGGTTCCAGGGGTGGCGCTGACAAGCTTTGTTTGTCAGTGTTTTGTAATCCATATCCATGTACGTAGAGGTAAATAAGCAATAAGCACAGACACATGGTTTGTCCGTGCCACCAGGTCTGGAGTTATCTAAAAACCCCTGGGCGGGTTCAGGTTTATAACCTGAACCCTCAATGTGGAATATTTCCCTATGCGTTTAACCGTGAAAACGCTGTGAGCTATCGACCATGCAAAATATAGGGGTTTAATTTACAAAATTGGCGTGCCCAGGGAAGGGTACCGCTTTCTAACTGGCCGAGCCTGTCAATTTTAGGCGAAGGCGGAATTCACTAACCTAAACTGGCTAATAGGGAAAAGAACGGTGGCGGGGTATCAGCGGCGACACGGATAGAAAAGAGCGGTATCAACTGGGGAAGCCCTCCTTGTCCCTGAGAGAAATATCAGGAACGAGGTAAGCCCTATAAGTCTCACGGCGAAATGGGCTGACAGACAAGAGGGTGGCGGATGAGTCCGTAGTAGCGAGGATGGCAAGGAAGCACAACCTTGCCGGAGCGAAGGGACACTGCTGTGTCTTAAATCTTTCTACGGAGGTAAAGCAGGGAAGAATGACAAAGGCTTCCCTAAGTCTGCAGGAACTGAGGAGAAAGATATACAGGAAGGCGAAGGCCGAGAAGCACTGGAGGTTTTGGGGACTGTACTGTCATGTCTGCAAGAAAGAAGTCCTGAGAGAAGCCTATCGATTGGCAAAGGCCAACGATGGTGCACCCGGAATCTATGGAAAGAGTTTTGAGGACATCGGGGCAGAGGGGGTTGAGGGATTTCTGGAAGGGATAGGGCAGGAACTCCTTAACCGGACTTACCGACCGTTGCCCAACAGGAAGGTCGAAATACCGAAAGGGAATGGAAAGACCCGAATGCTTGGGATACCGACGGTTAAAGACCGGGTAGTGCAGGGAGCGTTAAAGCTTTTACTTGAACCGATATTTGAAGCGGACTTCAAGGACTGCTCGTATGGCTATCGTCCCAAACGTCATGCACATCAGGCAATCGACAGAGTGACGAAAGGGATACTGCATGGCCTTACGAGAGTGGTGGATGTAGACCTGAGCGGATACTTCGACACCATAAGGCATCACCTGCTGTTGGAGAAGCTAGCCCGGCGGGTGCAGGACGATGATATCATGCATCTGGTAAAACTCATCCTTAAGGCAAACGGGAAAAAGGGAGTGCCGCAGGGCGGGATCATATCGCCGCTGCTGTCAAACCTTTACCTCAACGAAGTGGATGAGATGATGGAGCGGGCACGGGAGGTAACCCGCCGCAATGGATACTACAATCTTGAATATATTCGGAGCGCAGAT
>NZ_SZPP01000056.1:0-32560 GCF_030263775.1 Candidatus Jettenia sp. AMX1 | reverse complement strand
GATCCAGGTTGGTTAGATACCCATCATGCACCTGCAGAAGAGGTTGAGTATATCAACAGGAAACTTGAAGAGCTTGGCATGAGACATGAATCACATGGCAGTGCTCATCACTAAGAGGTAACGAGAGAAAAAGATTGTTCATTTATTCTCTTGATGCTGTATGAGTATGTAATAAATGAAAAGAAGCTGTGCGAAGTTTGCACAGCTTCTTTTTTTTATATATTGAAATTGCAGAATTTTTAAATATACTTATTAGGCCGAAGTTTTCTAGTCAGGATGTGTCTTAATATTAAGTGGAGATGTTTATGGGTATGTATAAGTACTTTTCATTAGTATTTGTGTCAATGGTTGCTTTTTGTATGTTTGTTTCCTGTGATAAAGCGAAAAAACATATTGATGTTGCTGAAGGTTTTGTTAAGGAAAAAAAGCTAGATGAGGCATTAGTTGAATATACAAAAGTTATAGAGGCCGATCCGAACCTTGCTGAAGCCTATTACGGAAGAGGTAAAGTTTATTTCGAGTTGGAGAGACTTGAAGACGCAGCAGCAGATTTCAGGAAAGCCATCGATGTAAAGTCGAATTATATTGATGCACATAAGAAATTAGCAGAAACTTTTATGAAAATTGGCGCGCCTGATGATGAATTTCAAAAACGCTTTAAAGCCATACAAAATGATCCGGATAATGCAATGGGTTATGTTGATCTAGGTGTTTTTTATCATAAATTGGAAAAGGATATAGATGCGATAGAACAATATAAGCAAGCATTAGAACTCGACCCAAACAACTCGTTTATTCTGTATAATCTTGGTGTAGGATATTTGGATATGGGGTTATATGAAGATGCAGAAACTATTTTTAAACAGGCTATCGAGATTAATCCTACGCATGATAATGCTCATTATAACCTTGCTGTAGCTTTGCATAAGCGAGGAAAAATTGATGAGTGTATAAAAGAGCTGAATAAGACCCTTGAAGTTAATCCCAAGTATTCGAATTCCTACGTTATTTTTGGTTTAATAAAACTGAGGGAGAAGAAGTTTGATGAAGCGATTGCCCAATATAACAAGGCTATGGAGATAGATCCGGACAATTTGGAAGCTCGTTATCAAAGAGCTATTGTTTTCGCTTTACAAGAAAGATACGATGATGCATTAGCAGAAAATATGAAGATATTGGAAAAGAATCCGAAGCATGCAAGCGCTGCATACAACATTGGTGTAATCTATCATAGGACTGACCGGCTTGATAAGGCTATGGAATGGTATGATAAAGTTGCTAAGAAGATTGATCCCTTATACGAAGATGCCTATTATACCAGGGGTCAATTATATTCTATGAAAGGTGACCACAGTAAGGCCTATAGTGATTATCTTACCTATGCTATGATTACGAAGTGGAGAACGGGCAAAGACCCGGCAGTTGTTTACAATCCGGATGAAATCAAGGAAATGTTTTTACATTCAGTTCCTGCATTAAAAGATCAAGCAAAAGATCAGGAACTTGAATTAAAAACAAATTAAATGTTAAAACAAATATCTACCATAGGAACGATACTGGCAGTATTTTTCTATCAAATTGGATATGCAAAAGAGTTCCCACTTGCTGGTGATACCTATTTTGATGAAGGCCGATGGGACGATGCTATTTGCGAATATGAGAAGTATCTTTTGAAAGACAAAAAACAGCCTGAGGTGTATTTTAAACTTGGAAAAGCTTATTATAAAAAGGGTAATTTTGAGAAGGCTGTAGAAGCATTTACCATAGTTACTGAGCTTAAACCTGATTACCTTGAAGCATACCAGCGGTTATCTGAAGCCAGTATGCAGATTGTCCCTCCTGAAAGTGATATAGAGATGTGTCTGAAGGAAGTACGGAAGAATCCTAACAATGCTGATGCTCACTTCCGGTTAGGATTATCCTACTACAAGCAGAATAATCTGGAAGATGCAAAAAGAGAATACGAAACGGCGATTGGACTCGATTCTCATAAAGCAGAGGCATATTTTAATCTAGGAGTCCTGTACCAGGATTTTGACTCACAAGATAAAGCAATTGAGATGTATAAAAAAGCAATAGAAATAGTGCCAAACTATGATACATCACATTTCAATTTGGGAGTTGCTTATTATAAAACAGGGCATCTGAAAGATGCTATTTCAGAATATGAAAGAGTTATTAAGATAAATCCAAATTATGTTGATGCACATGTTAATTTAGGGATCGTTTATTTTGTTAAAGGGGCGTATGATGATGCTCTTAAAGCTTTGAAAAAAGCATTAACATTAGGCTCAAACACTGCTAAAATTCATTATTATCTCGGGAATATTTATAATAATTTAGGGAAATTAGATACAGCAGTGTTAGAATATGAACAAGCGGTAAAAATCAATCCTAAATTAATTGCACCGCATTATAATTTAGGATTGATTTATTTGAAGAAAAAAATGGCAGATCGAGCTATTGCAGAACTTACAACAGTAATTACCTTAGATCATGATTATGCCAACGCCTATCTTAGCCGTGGTAAGGCCTATGAGCTGAAAGGTGACCATAAGAATGCGCAAAATGATTATAATTCCTATCAACATGCCAAATCTGCTTTTGCAAGGATATACAAAGAAGATCCTATCTCCAGTTTTTATGAGGGCTCAAGCCCTCCTGAATAAGCAGGATATTGCATAGAAGTAGAGAAGAGAGCTATTTATTATTTCATCATGAATGTGTTATAAATAACTCTCTCATGGTAAGGCGAGACGATTATTGCACCTTTATAACTTCTTGTTTGCTTGTTTCTTTTGTGTTCTGATCTGTGCCTGGTTTATAATCCTTAACACACCGAAAGCCGATACTCTTGTTTCTTTCTTCTGGCTTTCCAAACATCCTTACTGCACATCTCATCTTATATACATACGGAGCAAATAAGGAGCCACCTTTTATTATACGAACGCCTGTGCTTGTTTCTGGTCCTTTCGGATTTACACTTGGTGAGTTATGATAATATTCAGGGTGATACCAATCATTACACCATTCTGAGAGGCTACCTGACATGTCAAAGCACCCATAAATACTTTTTCCAGATTCAAAACTGCCAACCGATAAAGAGGCCCCTGCACCGGCATTACATAATTTAGCATCCCAAACATTTCCCCATGGAAATCTTCTTCCGTCCATGCCTCTGGCTGCTTTTTCCCATTCGGCCTCAGTGGGTAATCGTTTACCAGCCCATGCTGCATATGCATAAGCATCGTACCAATCTATCCGGTTTACAGGGTAATCCGGATAATCATAGTAAGGATAGTCCCAACCAGTGTGAGGTGTTCCAGGCGTATGGTCTTTTCCTTTTGGCTCGCCCGGATAGCATTTACTATGGTCTCCTGTGTTTTTAATATATTGGAGAAACTCCCAATATTGAGCGTTAGTGACCTCGTATCTATCAATATAAAAAGCGTCCTGGTATACTTCATGCCGGGGACTTTCTTCGGGAATAAATTCATCATCTCCGGAACCCATAATAAATTTGCCGGCAGGTACAAGCGCCATTTTATTCCACTTTTCCCTATGCTCAGCTAAGGATTTTTTCATCTTTTCAGCTCTTTCTGATAGCGTTAATTCCTTTCGCTGTTCTTTTTCAGATTGATTCAATCCCTTTTCTAATTTACTGATGTAAACATTTACATCTTGCAATGTCTTTTGATAATTCTCATCTGATTTTATTTCAGGCGGTTGTGCTTCTAATAATTTTCTACATTTATCAAGATGGCTTAATGCTTCTTTCGCTTTCCCGAGTTTCCAGTAAATACCTCCCATGTGAAAATGGAGAGAAGGCATCTCTGAATTTAACATCTCAACCTTTTTATATTCCTCTAAGGCTTTTTCAAAGTCTCCCGCTTCACGAAGTTTATTACCTTCGGTAAGGTGCAGTTGTGTTTCTTTAGCTAATTCTTCTGGGGTAGCATTTGAGGGTATTTTAAATTCTGGCCTTTTTTCTCCAGAAGATTGATGAGTGAGTGGTGTTCCATCCCGTTTGCAGAATTTTTCACCAGGGTTTGCCTTCTCCTTACAAGTGGGGCATATGAGGTCTTCTTCAACAAATTCAACGAGTTGTTTACCATCAATACTGCAGAAATCAACATCGCCCGGATATATTCTGTTGCATTCTGGACAAAGTTTATTTTTGGCGATATTTTTTCCTGTCTTTGGCAAAGCATTTTTCTCCTGATGTAAATTTTTTGCTTCTTTTTTTGTATCTTTTGCTAACAGGATATTCGATGGATATATGAGAGAAAAGATGAGCAGAATTATGAGATATGCAAGCTTCAAAAGAAAAAACCTCCTTTATGTTACGTAATACAAATTAAATAAATCTCTATAAAGAAAAAAAGAGATACATAGTATGTATCTCCTTATATAGCAGTTGTTAGTATGAGATGTTTAAGGCTTTTTTTCCACTACATCAATGATACCTTGCTCCTCTTTTTCAGGACTCCAGGTAGACCATTTTCCCCATTCAATATATTTTTTACCATCTGATAACCAATATTGAGTTCCTTCTCTTTCTCTTTTATAGGAAAGATTTTCAACGGTACGAGTTTGAGTTTGCTTTATTACCTTGAAAAAGTGGCAATCTACCTGATGAAAATTGATCTCAGAATTGTTTGTTACTTCTTTTAATTCAAGATCCTCTATTGTCAATTTTTTTTCATTAAATTTTTTTTCATCCACAGGGATTTCATACGTGATTGTTTCTGTTACTTTAATAGTGATAGGGGTTGGCTTTTCATCTATCCAGGGTATGGGTACAGTTCCTTCGTAAGGAGCGAAAGATTGGTGGTAACTGTTAGGTGACTCTTTACCGAGTTTACCAAAAATATCGATATGTTGTGCCTGAGCTGGTTTTTCTCTCAAAGAGAGTACACCAAAAACCAAAGATATACCGATGAAAAATATAGCACCCAGAGTAAAATACTTGGTATGATAAGTATACATTGTTAAATCCCTTCCATAGATTTTAAATGAAAAATTCTAAATGAATTTAGTGAAAAAAATTTTACATGAAAATAGTATATTTGTCAATTATTCATAGAAGTATTTGCTTCCAAGACCACTTTTGGTTATTTTATGAGATACTTATGATAGAGCTACGCGTCTTTCCGTAGTTTAAAATATGAAAGATCTTGAGAATTTGTTGAAATAGTTTATTTTTACGTTCAGTTTTCATAAGGAGGTGAGAAGTATTTCTATATATGTAACCTTAATAGCTTGTAAAGAAAAAAGCTAACTATTATGGTGGTATTCCACGTGTGTATTATATACATACACAACAAGCTCATAAAAAAATGACTTGAACATCTATGAGATTTATGGTAATATCTGCGAACTTTTCTATTTTTCAATCTTATTCATGTATTTAAGAATAATTTGTGAGTTATTTTGCATTGTTTTTTATTCTATTTGAATTAGGTAACTGATTTGTAACAAACGGCAAAGGCCTTTATTATAAATAAAGAATAGTAGGAGGATTTTATGGCGCGGTTGAAGCAGTTGTTGGGATTTATACAGAGAAGAAAAAAGCTGGTAGGCTTCTTCACCATAATTGTATTGATTGTTTTTTTTGTTACAATAAGGAAGGTTTACCATTACTCAGAACAAAGCGAGTTTTGTGCTAGCTGCCATGAAATGAAGATTCACTATGATTCATTTAAGGCATCAAAACATCATAATGAACATGTTGAGAATTGCCATGCATGTCACGTAGGTTCAGGCCTCAAGGGTTATGCCCATGCGAAACTCAGTGATGGAACGCATGATTCTAAAATGCATGCATTACAAGCCTTTACAGATGGCGCTTTCATTGAGATAGCTGAAGATAGTCTTCAGATTCTCAATGGTAATTGCGTCCGCTGCCATTCAGAAGGTTTTACGAAGGATAAGTCTCACATTGAATTTGTAGCAAAAAGTAACAAACATGCCGTAGAGGGCACAACTCCTGAAAAATTGTTGTGTACTGATTGCCATTTGGGGATAGTTCATCCTCATATGCCTGGTGATTTATTTAAGGCTTATGCAGCAAGAAAGATTAAGCCTTTTGGTACCTATGAGGAGACGGATTGTCTTGCTTGTCATAAGATGGCAACTCCTGATGTGGTGAAGGAATGGACAAGAGGCGCACATGCCATAAAGGGTGTAACGTGTATTAGTTGTCATGGAAACGATCACCGCTTTATTGCAAAGAAACAAGGACATGTCGCTGCAAGCACTTGCGGTGAATGCCATCAGAATCAATATTTGGAATTTCGTGAGAGTGCGCATCATAAAGGGCATCCTGTAGCAACTCCTAGCGCATTTGATGTGATAAGCACTAGATTGCTGAATATTGAAGGATGTAAAGATTGCCATAAGTTAAGTTTAACCTATGAATTTGACAGGATTGGAGGCAGCTGCGATGCCTGCCATCCCAGCCATGAATTTTCGGTTGCAAAAGCAAAAGCGTATGATGCCTGTGAAAAATGCCATGTTGGAGGTCCAGAACATGCTCAGTTAAACACCGCTGAAGGCTCAATCTTTGGCAAGGTTCAAAAGATGCGTAGCCAGGGTTTGATTACGAAAGATTTAGTTACCTGTCAATCTTGCCACGGTCCTAACAAATCACATAATTTCAGTAAAATAGCTATACCACAGGATATTAATGTGCTGCTCTTTGGTGGTTATGGATTCGTAAAGGCTCCCGCAGGGCATTAATAATACCAAAATTAAGTTTGAAATACATGTGAAATTGATTTAACATATCCCACCGTTCCATACGGTGGGATTTTTTTTTATCTTCACATTGTTCTAATTAAAAGAGTTGTTTTGAATATTTCTAGGAATTTTATTCCGAAGTAAAAGGAAGATCATAGGCTTCCATGTAAACCTTTATCTGTTTTTATTCTCAAAGGAAAGATTAAGATGGGAAAAAATGTAGTACAAAAAATTTTAAGCTCACATCTTGTATCCGGCAAGCTAAAGGCCGATGAGGAGATTGCTATTTCAATTGATCAAACCCTTACACAAGATGCTACGGGTACTATGGCTTATTTACAGTTTGAGGCTATGAGTATACCCAGGGTAAAGACAAAACTTTCAGTAAGTTACGTTGATCATAATATGCTTCAAACAGGCTTTGAGAACTTTGATGATCACCTGTTTCTTCAGAGTATTGCCAAAAAGTATGGTATTTATTTTTCAAAACCAGGAAATGGTATTTGCCATCAGGTACATCTAGAGCGGTTTGGTGTACCAGGGGAAACCTTACTGGGGTCTGATAGCCATACACCTACCTGCGGTGGATTAGGTATGTTGGCAATCGGGGTTGGCGGGCTTGATGTGGCTATTGCTATGGCTGGCGGACCATTTTATATTACAATGCCAAAGGTAGTATTGGTAAAACTCACAGGAGCACTACAACCCTGGGTGACAGCAAAAGATGTAATATTGGAATTGTTGAGGAGATTAACAGTTAAGGGTGGTGTAGGTAAAGTATTTGAATATGGGGGTGAAGGCTCAAAGACGCTTACGGTAACAGAACGCGCTACGATTACGAATATGGGTGCAGAATTGGGGGCGCTTACATCTATTTTCCCCAGTGATACACAAACAAAGAGATATCTTAAGATGCAGGGAAGAGAAAATGTATGGAAACCTTTAAAAGCAGATGCTAGTGCGAAGTACGATGAGGTTATAGAGATTGATCTCTCTGTTTTAGAACCGTTAATAGCCAGACCTCACAGTCCTGATAATGTTTGCAAGGTGAGTGAGATTAAAGGTATAAAAGTTCAGCAGGTTTGTATTGGGAGTTGTACAAACTCATCATACCATGATCTTATGGTATCGGCTGCGATGTTAAAGGGTAGAAAGGTACATCCGGATGTAAGTCTTACTATTTCTCCAGGCTCCCGGCAGGTACTGGAAATGATAGCTAAAAATGGTGCTTTGACGGATATGATTGCGGCAGGTGCACGTGTTATTGAGGCAGCTTGTGGTCCTTGCATTGGAATGGGACAAGCTCCTGCTTCCGGAGGTGTTTCGGTAAGATCATTCAACAGAAACTTTGAAGGAAGAAGTGGAACATCAGATGCGCAAGTGTATCTGGTTAGTCCAGAAACAGCTATAGCAACAGCAATCAACGGTGTTATTAGTGATCCCAGAGAATTTGGCGCCCCTATTGCTATTACATATCCAAAATGCTTTATTATCGATGATAGTATGATTATCCCTCCTTCTGAAAAAACAGAAGAGGTAACGATTATCAGAGGGCAAAACATAAAACCTTTGCCAAAAAAAGAGCCTCTACCGGATACATTAAAAGGTGATGTGCTTTTAAAGGTAGGGAATAATATTACTACTGACCATATCATGCCTGCAGGAGCAAAGGTTTTGCCGCTCAGATCAAATATTCCTGCTATTTCTGAGTTTGTATTTGAAAAGGTAGATAAGGAGTTTGTGAAGCGCACTAAGGAGAAGGGAGGTGGATTCCTAATCGGTGGAGCAAATTACGGACAGGGATCAAGCAGAGAACATGCTGCACTGGCACCCATGTATTTGGGGGTAAAGGCTGTTATTGCCAAATCCTTTGCCCGTATTCATCGTGCAAACCTTGTAAATTTTGGCATCTTGCCATTAACCTTTGAGAATGAAAATGACTATGATCTCTTTGATCAGGGAGATGCTCTCGAGCTGCCTGATATAAAGAATGAATTAAAATCTAAAGGCAAGCTTATGGTAAGGAATGTAACAAAAAACAAGGAGATAAAAGTAATGCATACATTCACCCCCCGTGAAATCGACATCCTCTGTGCTGGCGGCTTATTAAACTATCAGGCTTAAAGCAGCAGCACTTAATATAAAATAACCGCAGGCATTAACTATCAGAATTTATTTTTGTGTGAACGAAAAAGCAAAAGGAAGAAAAAAAGGTTGAGAATTAGAGTAACCGGTAACTTCATAATCTCAACCTTTCTTCTGTTATTGAATTCCTAATTTAAATTTAAGAGATTTTAAGGTATTTTTCATAAGCATGGTAATGGTCATAGGACCAACGCCTCCAGGGACAGGGGTAATGGAGCCTGCAATTTCCTTGGCCGCTTCAAAATCAACATCACCTTTTAAAATAGGAACCATTTTTTTTGGATCATCTTTGCTTGGTTTTTCTCCTATCCTGTTAACACCTACATCAATTACGCATGCGCCCGGTTTGATCCACTCTGGTTTTACCAAACCTGGAACACCCGCAGCAACAACTAAGATATCTGCGCGTTTACAATGTTCAGCCATATTTTTTGTGCGGGTATGAACTACGGTTACTGTTGCATCCGCCCCTCTTCCTTTTTGAAATAACATATTAGCAATTGGTTTTCCCACAATGTTTGAACGCCCTACTACAACGGCTTCTGCGCCACTCGTTTCAATGCCGGAACGTACAATCAATTCCTGAATACCGGCTGGCGTACAGGGTGGAAACTTTACCTCTTCACCTCCTATCATAAGACGTCCAACGTTTACCGGATGGAAACCATCGACATCCTTATCGGGATCAATGGCATTTAAAACCTTTTTCTCATCAATATGCTTTGGCAGGGGAAGCTGGACAAGAATACCATGGATTGAATTATCTTTGTTATAGGTATCAATCAGAGCAAGAAGGTTCTTTTCTGAAATATCGACTGGTTGATTATCCTGGATCTCTTTAAAACCTAATCTGTGAGCAGTTTTAATTTTTAAAGTGACGTACGATATGGAAGCGGGATTACTACTTCCCTTTTATTTCTGCTACTTCAGCAGTAATTTCCTTTAAAATTTGCTCTCCAATTTCAGTTCCTTTGATTAGTTTTGCAGTCATAAACCTGAAACTCTCCTTTCAAAAATACGCATTAAACATACCTTTGTTGCATCTTTACTGAAAAAATAATGAAAAAGATACTAGTGAAATTATCCTATTCTGGAAATTCCAAAATAATAGTATAACATCCATAAAAATACAACTTTTTTCTAAACCCAAGGTCTTTCCAAACTCTATTTTAGTAAGAGGCTAAACGGGTTTATGTACATAGTACTACATAACCTCAACCGAATATAGTATTCTCTGTATAGAGGGTGAGTAAAATCTATAATTGAAAATAGATTGGAAAATAAAGATTTTACTATACAATACAAAACTATTTGATATACATAATAACCAGTATTTAACTGAAATATTTACGCATGAGATACCCGTTGACCTTTTTCGTTTAAATTTGGAACGAGACCGGTATGGTAAATTTGATCAGTTTAGGGAATGTGAGTATCTCCCTAAAATACGGGTATATGATTTAGAACCCTTTATAGCTCGTCTTGTGATATCTGTTTCTTCCATTGGGATATCAACATGGTCATCGTGCGAGGGTCATTGTGGTGAGCCTGCATACCTGGTTTTTGACAGAAAGTATCATCGAATATGGTTTCAGGCAATAGGTAATAAATTTATTAAAAATAAGAAATATAAAAAAGCAGGTATGCTCCCATCTTACAGATAAGCAGAGAAGTATGAATCAGAAAGAACTCCTTAATATTTTTGAGAGCTATTTTGAGGGATCAATTAAGTCTTTGTAAATAGGAGTAGTTTACTACAGAGAACGCTATAGTTGTTATTAAGAAGTTCGGCTGATTTTATAAACTGCTAAAACTCTTTAGCAATACAATCGTTTTTCATTCCGGCATTTTAAAATCAATACCGGAAGACCGCCTTCTGATATAGCCTATGTCTTTAAATATATTCTTGAGTTCCTCATCCGATAGCTTTTTTTGTACATGATCAAAAAAATTCTGCATATTCCCGTAACCTAAATTCTCATAAACGCTCGCCTGCAAAGCCATCTCCAGACGGTCCATTTGTTTGACAAATTTACTCTCTAGAGAACTCTGGTTCCGGAATTCATTCCATAAATTCAAATACATTTTTCCTGTAGAAAGTTTTGAAAGAATTTGAGCAATCGCCTCGTATTCATCTTTTTCCTTCTTATGAGGATGTATTTGATCGTGAGGTGTCAAATCTCCTACATGCGCTTCACCCAAATCATGTATGAGAGCAATTTTGATAATTTTGGTTATATCCAATTCAGGAAAAAACTCATGAGCGACAATAAAAGAAAGCATGGTTACTCCATAGATATGATCAGCCACACTCTCACATTTCTCCTCCGGAATGTTTTTCAATAGCCAACCTTGCCTATAGAGTTGTTTTAAGTGATTAAACTCAAAGTATATCTTTATAACCTCATTGACCTTTTTTTCCTTTATATAGTCGATTGGAGGATTATTTTTAAATTTCATATGAACTCCTTAATAATAAAAATTACAGAGATGTAAAGCATCATACTGTTTTGAGTTTCCGGAAAGGGTCATGGGATGAAAAAGCCTTAACTATAAGATTTTTCCCAAGTGTTGGAAAAAGATTAGATAACCAGGTGGACTTAAAATTGAATATCAACGTGATATCGTAAGCCATTACGTTCGATGCTATCTTGGTTACGGTAAATCCGGCATCTTCCAGAGCTGTTTTGAGAGAATCAAAAGTAAAAGGCCGCACATGTAAAATATTCAGAGGAGAAGCGTGTTTTGGCGCTTTTCCAAAGAGAAATCGAATGCGATCAATCAATCTGCCCATATTTGGGGTTGTAAGAATAAGAGTTCCTCCTGGTTTTAAAACCCTTTTAACTTCAAGCAGAAATTTTTGAGTATCAATAATATGTTCGATGATTTCTCCTGCAAATATCATATCAAATCGATTAGTATCATACGGTAAGCCTTCGGTAACATCAGCAACAGAAACCTCTATACCCTTCTTTTGAGCCTCGATAAGAGCCTTGCTGGAAGAATCTACTCCCCAAACCTTGATTCCCAGGTCCATGATCTGCCTTTCAATTATCCCATTTCCACAACCAATACTCAATAATTCCATATTGCCTTTGTTCTGAAGTACCGATAGTTCACTTTTAATCATTTGGAGGACTTTTGCAATCCGTCTTTGATGGCTTTTTTTTAAAATATACGATATTCCCCCGACGTCCTCAAAGGCAATTCTATTGAGATAAGAAGTAATATCCTCCCTGATCAGATTCCTGCGGCGATCAAAAGCATAGGCAGACTTTCCCTTACCCTTTTGTTTGGCAAAACGCTTCATCTCTATGCCAATAGTACTAACTTCTCTCACCGAAGTTAACTCTTTCCATTCATTGCTTACACCGCCGATAGCAATCGAAATTAAGGGAAATTTGTGCAGAACTCCTTCCCGTTCCTGGGTTACAACAAATCCTGCTATTCGATGAGACTCATCATAAAGCTTTGGAATCAGGGTATCGAACTTTTCAATAACAGATTCACAAATAGAAGCGGCTCTATCCGGCGAAGTTACAATGACGAAGTTATCCTCACTTATATATCCTGCGAGGTCTTTATGATGGTCTGTACATGACAAAAGAATTCTTGCTGTAGAGCGTATGACGGCGTCTCCATGGATAAGTCCATAAGTATCATCGTATGATTTAAAATGATTAATATCACAATACAATACTGAAAACTTATGCTGTTGTACTATTCTGCGGCTAATTTCCCTTTCCACTGCGATATTGCCGGGTAGTCGGGCCAGAGGACTAACTTCTCTGGTACATTGATAATACTCATAAACCTTATGCAGACATGTGAGTAACTCATCGGTTGTAAATGGTTTTGTAATGTAATAGTCCAAACCCTCATGCAGACCTTTCAACTTATCTTCAATAGTCTGATCCTCTGTAAGCATGATAATGGGTAGTGATTGCCACAAAAGATCATTCATTAAATAGTAACAGATATCAATACTGGAGATATTAGGAAGATCACTATCCAAAATGAGAAGATCTATAGTTTCTGATTCTAAGGTATAAAAGACTTCCTCGCCTTTTTCCACTATGATAACATGATGTCCCTCATACTCCAGCGTAATCTTTAAAACCTGCTGAACTGATTCCTCGTCCTCAGCCGCAAGAATGCGAAGATGGGGCGGTTGTTTAACAAGGCGATTTTTTACAGTTTCTAAAGTCATTTTATTTTCTTAAGGAAATATACGGTAGCAACAGGAATGACGCAAATGGAGATGTAACTACTGGTAGGTTATAAATATGAAAATATTATGATCGCAGTATCCCGTTTATGTAAAAATATGATTGTACTAAAACAATCATATAATGAGATGATCTTTTCCGGCAACCCTGCAACCATATCCTGTAAGAGGACTTAGGCCAGTAGCTTTGCGCCACATCCTTTCGAATGTTTTGCCATTTTCGGGCTTTTATCAAAAGCCTTTATTTCAAAAGAACCGATTTGATATCAACAGTACTTACTATGATCTTTATAAACGTTTTAAATAAAAGTATTTAGCAAGAAAAATGCCAATGAATCAAGATTGCTTTTTATTGGAATTATTCAATCTGTATTTAGTGTAGGGCAAATACTCATATGCATATATATAACCTGCAAATGGCGTTGTGCTTACATACTTATGTATATGTGATAATTTTATCAGTTTTTTAATGTATGAAAGGTTCATTGTTGTGAGGATAACTATTTTGCGTTTTAACAGGTGATTACGTACATACTTGTACACAATTGTACAAAAATTAATAAAGGGGATATTTAATCTGCTATCTTATTTGTGTATATCAGAGTCCATCTGTGGTTAATATTTTATGAATTTCATGTACATTCATGCACATTCCTGGTATATATACCATCTACCAGCAAGCTACGAGATGGATAAGAGCCGGAGTCTTTGAGGCCGTTGTTCATGATCTTCGAGAGATTCTGAGACTGGCTGAAGGAAGGAAAAAGGAGCCTTCCAGAGCGATTATCGATAGCCAGACTATTCAGTCTACACCTGAGAGTGAGGAAAGAGCCGGAAAGGAAGCAAGATCCCTATGGCTGTTGATATCCTCGGGCATCTTCTGGCTCTGTATGTAACTCCTGCCAATGAGCAGGAACGAGCCAAGGTGAAGAGGTTGTGCCAAGAGATTCAGGAAGTAACGGGAGAATCCGCCTTGATAACCTTTGTGAATCAAGACTACACAGGTGATCAGGCAAAAGGGCGTGGAATAGAGCTTCAAGTGATGAAGCTCCCTCATACAAAAAAAGGATTTGTACTTCTCCCCAAAAGATGGGTCATTGAGAGACCCTTTGCATGGAAGAGCAGGTTCAGAAGACTCGTAAGGGATTATGAGCGACTGCCTGAAGTGTTGACGGGTCTTCATTTCCTTGCTTTCGCCATACTCATGCTAAGAAGATTTGCTGAGGTGATATTTCAAAGTGCATAACACGCTCTGGAAAAATAAAATAGAGACACAAAATCTTGCTTCTCTACCAGAAGCATGTATGCAGTAAATTGTATTGTTGCTTTTCTTTACTTAATTTTTACAAGAACCGGAGTACTTCTATTTGAGATAGATCCGTCCCCCAATTGACCATTTCTATTTGATCCCCATGCCCATATGGTACCATCTGACTTCAGGGCAATACTGTGCTGTTCCCCACTGGCAATAGCAGTAACATTGCTCAATGTGCTTGCCTGGATGGGGGTAGCTCTGCTCATGGTAGTACCATCTCCCAATTGGCCATTCTCGTTATTCCCCCACGTCCAGACCGTACCATCTGATTTAAGGATAAGACTGTGGTCTCCTCCACCGTCAATTGTCATGATGTTTTTAAGATCGCCCATAGGAACCGGGGTACTTCTGTTATCGGTTGACCTATCCCCCAGCTGACCGTGTTGATTAAATCCCCATATCCAAATAGTACCGTTATTCTTCAGGACAATGCTATGATCTCCCCCGCAACGGATCATGCTGACGTCTTTAATTCCATTCACCAAAACGGGAATGGTCCTGTTGGTAATAGTTCCGTCTCCCAGTTGTCCATATTGATTCAATCCCCATGTCCAGATTGTGCCATCCGCCTTTTGTGCAAGGCTGTGATATCCCCCTCCGGCAATGGAGATTATAGTGTTCAGGCTTCTTGTCTGTACAGGTGTGTTTCTATCTGTTGTGGTTCCATCGCCTAATTGACCGTAGATATTCCGCCCCCATGTCCAGACTGTACCATCTGATTTCAGAGCAAGATTATGCAGTCCTTTGCTGGCAATTGCAGTAATATTCTTAAGATTATTTACCTGAACAGGCTTATTCCTGCTTTTTGTCGTACCATCTCCCAGTTGCCCAGCCCAGTTGCTCCCCCAAGTCCATACTGTGCCATCTGATGTTAAAGCAACGCTATGCCATGCCCCTCCGGCAATAGCGGTTACATTATTCAGGTCTTTTACTTGTACGGGTATTTTCCTGTCGGTGTTTGTTCCATCTCCCAATTGCCCATGCATATTTTGTCCCCAGGTCAAAACAGTGCCGTCGGATTTCAGGGCGATGCTGTGAAAACTTCCACCTGAGACCTGTAAGATTGTCGATGCAAAGATAGGTATACGGGTAGTAATCAAAAATAAGGGAAATAAAACTGCAGTCAAGTATAGGATGGCAAGCTTGCTGTGCATAGGGTTGAATTGCACAATTTTCATAGGCACGTCTAAGGTACTGTTACTTTGTTTTACATCAATTTTTCTTGAATTCTCATATGTCATAATAGGTATTCTAAGATTAATTTATTATGGTTTATACATTATGGTGAAAAATGTGAGACAATACAATTATAATAGTAAAATAAGCAAAGGGAAAGAATATATAATAAAGAAATGTAAATGTAAAAAAATTATACAAAACGAGAATAAGAGGGTATATTATAAAGGTCTTTGATATTTTTGGTTTTTCTTAAATTAACATGAAGATAATAAGAAATGGTATTCCATTCATAAAGGATGAGAGTTTTAATTCAGAGCGGATAGGCGACCCGTGCATCCTTGATGTCTGTATCCCTGAAGGGAATAACTTGAGGACATCTGGCGAGGGGCTTCAACTGGTAAACAGAAACGAGTTGCGGCATGCCGTTGGGATCGTTGCTGCAAGGTCTCTGCGGTATTTCAGTACCAATGGAGAAGGGTTTAATATTTTTCGTTTACGCAACATGGCTATTTGGTGGCTCAGGCATATCTATAACAGTTTCAACTGGTGGAAGGCTTATGTGGTGAATGCAGAGGGTGAACGAAAGGATATGCCTATGTTATATATCGGGGAAGAATTTGGCGCTGTTACCGGATGGGGGGATAATGAAGCGGATATTGTGCTCAGCGCTTTTGAGAATGACCGGTGTTTGGTCAGTCAGGAATTCGCAGGAGGGGCAATCTTTGCTGTTGGATACAGCGAAAGGGGAGGATTATTCAACTCTCCCGATATGTATGGGGTCAAGACAATCGTTGGAAGTAAATATAAAGGCGCTGGTGTTAGTGTAATCAATGGCATTACAAGAAATTTGTACCTCATGGCTGAACATATTCTGAAAAGGGAAGGCAAAGAAATTGTTGAGTACAATATCCGTAGTGAAATCAAGCAAATGGAAATTGTTGTCCTGGACAGATTAAGGCATGAGAAGCTTGTCAGAACAATTAAAGATCATGGCGCTCAATTAAGCCTTGTCAAGGATGACGACCTTACCCCTACCCTGGCGGCTGCGAGAGATGAAATTGATCTGATCATAGGTGTGGGTGGAGTTCCTGAGGCGATTTTAAGCGCCATTATTGTTGAAGAATTAGGTGGTGAGATGACCCTGAGAATATTGCCCGCTGATGTGGCGCAAGATGGAAAATTATTGGGAAGGATCGATAACTGGAATCACTTCAGAAAGAACGAAGTGGACGTTTTAAAGAATTTTAAAATTGTCAGACCCGGCACGGAAAAAGGAAATGAGATGTCGTGGGATACCGTCTTATCCTCAAGGGTATTAGCCAGAGGTAAGGATAAGGTCTTTACGGCAAGTATTATAAAAAAAACCCCATGGATAAGATTCCCGGATGGAAGAGAGGTGCCAGGTGTGGAGATAGAACCTGAAACAGGAAAAATTACCGTACACGTAATTCGCATTTATGCTGGAAAGATCGAGATTGTACCGGTTATTTATACAACAGCAATCAGCAAATACATGAAACAATACAGGCGTTTTGCTGAAGTACATGATAAGGCGGTTGGGGATATCCTTGTCCGGTTGGGAGAGGCGTATGCAGAGTTTGGCATGTTTCAAAGGGCAAAAGATTGTATACAAAAGGCCAGAATGTGTGGGGGGGTAAGTAAGGATTTAGCCCAAAAATGTGATTTTTTGTATGAATATATAGAAGGACTGGATGATCTTACGAATAAGCCTGTTCAAGATGCAAAAGCAGTAATAAGTCATTTTGAAAAGATATACCGTTTAGGCAAGGAAGATGATGTAGGAATCAGATCTGCAAGAATGATAAAAAGATTCTACGAGTATCTCGGCGATAAGTATTGCCATTACCGCCAATATGGGGAAGCTATCAATTACTATAAAGAAGCTTTGAAATATAGCACACATGAATTGAAACTTTATCGGAAGGTGGATTCTATCCATATGAAGGGGATGATGGAAGAATATTTTCATCTGATTGACAGAGTATATGAGGAACATGAATATAAAGAACCAGAAGGTTGGGAACGATATAAGCTGGGAATTGCACTGGAAGTTTTTTATGGGAATGAAGGATATGTAAAGCCCTTTTGTAGAGCGCCCTGGCTTATTTTTCTTAGGAGGACGGTATTACATGGGAAAAAACCTTCCTATAAATTAGCCATTCTTACCAAATTACTTGGATTACAGAAGAAGTTGAATCTGGCAAACGATGATGAACTTTCTCTATTCCTGAGGAAAGAATTCGGAATGATACAAGACGAGATAGACAGTATTCTTAATTATAAAAGGGAAAAGAAGACATTTCGTTCCGTAAGTGATCTTTACCGTGTTCAAGGATTGGGTCTGGACAGTCTCACAAAATTACTCCTTCCACGGATAAGAATAGAAAGCCAAAATGAACTGGAAGATGCTCATATTCCCCTGAGTATTAGTCTTGTCGAAGCGATGGAAAGAAGATATGAGAATATGATGGATGAACTGAAGGAAGGGCATATAAAAGAAGCGCAGGAACACTCATATGCACTGGCAGAAGCATATCACTACGTAGGTCTTGCACTCTATGATATTGGTGATGATGAAGGTGCAAAAATATATTATAAAAAAGCGATAGTAAAGTTTGGCGAGATAATAGAGAAGTTCGAAGGGATAACACCTGTGAATGCGCAGTACCGTATCGGAAATCTTTATGAAGAATTAGCCTTGCTGTATGAGAAAGAACAGGAGGATTACTATAACAAGGCGACAGATGCTTATACGTGCATTGTAGATGAACAGCAATCAAAGGAATTATTTGGTTCTATACGGGGATTGATTTCCATTAGAATAAAACAGGCTACAGAGAGGATTGAATATTTAAAAAAGATTCAATTATCAGTATAAATTTATTTACTTTTCAAAAAGGAGGTACGACAATGCTTTTACCTATGATGCGAAGTAAAACCCTTGCGACTGTTATCATTTCGTTGTTTATCCTGGGAGGGATTGTTTCCTGTGCTCATGAGCATCCAACCGGTATGAGGGAATTTGAAGAAGGGAGTGCTGAGGAAGAGAGTGAACGTCCGTCAGCTATAGAGGAGCGAGAGGAGGAATCTGGAGAAGAAAATGAATATACGGCAGAGGAACAAACGGAGCGCCTACCCGAACATCCTGAATATGCCGCAGGCCTCAGCGAAGAGGTAACCCTGGAGGATGTAGCAAATGTTGTTGAGAAATATATTCAGGATGATTCCGAGAATGATGTCTTTAAATTTTACGATGAGAAGACAGATACCTGGTTAGCGTTAAATCTTGTAAAGATACATCAAGACAGACTTGCGCAAACAAAAGATAATAAATATTTTGTTTGTGCTGAGTTTAGAGGGATGGATGATAGCAGGTATGATCTGGATTTCTTTGTGCATAATGGAACGAGATATGAACTGGAGGTTGATGAAGACAACATTTCTATCCACAAGATAAACAATAGGGAGAGGTATACCTGGGGATATAACAGGATGGAGGATGTCTGGGAGAAGCAGCCTGTTCCCAAAGGAAAGGAATATCCGAAATAATCCAAACTCAATAGGGAGTTAGCTATTCTGAACAGTGTAAAGGCAATTGCTACTATAGGAGTGTTATTACTCATCTGGAGTCTTGAAATGTGGATTCCCTTTTTTAAGGGCAGAAAAGGAAGAATCAAACATGCGGGGCGTAATTTGAGTATTGCACTCATTAACACATTGGTGCTCGGCTTGTTATTTTTGAAACCGACTGCTATAGCGCTTGGTTGGGGAGAATCCCTTTCTCTGGGAATTACTCGCGGTTTGGATATGAACATCTGGTTCAGCACTATACTGGCTATTGTCCTTATGGATGGGTGGATGTACCTATGGCATCTTGGCAATCATCGCATTCCTTTTTTATGGCGCTTTCACCGTATGCATCATAGCGACAACGAAATGGATGTAACTACTGCCTTGCGGTTCCATACCGGAGAAATGGTATTCTCGTCTCTTTTGAGGTTTGCCGTTGTTCCTTTGATTGGTATGAGCCTGTGGCAATTAATCCTGTATGAAATTATCTTATTACCTATAATCCAACTTCATCATAGTAATGTCAATATCCCGGAACGATGGGATCGATATCTCCGAACTATTATTGTCATGCCAAATATGCATAGGGTACACCATTCGCGGTGGAGGCCGGAGACCGATTCAGACTATGCAAGTGTTTTTTCTTTTTGGGATCGTATTTTTGGGAGTTTCCGTTTACGGGAGGATTTCCACTCCCTTCGCTACGGGCTTAATGCCTATGATGCAGATGAATGGCAAACAACCTGGGGCATGCTTAAGACACCGTTTGTTGAACCTTTCCGTCATAAAAAAGGTTGAAGATTCAATCCGCATCAGTCTGATAAAAAAACAGATATCTCTTTATTGCGTAAAACGGAAAGGTTAAAATAGTTGCTTGAAATTTTTGGATAATCCAGATACAGGATATCATATCAGAAGAAAAGGATTTTAATGATGAAAAAGAAATTATTGCTCGTTCTCTTGTTGAAATTGCCGTTTATCTTTTCAGGTATATTTTCGTCAACCAGCCATGCGGATTCACCAATTACATCTACCAGTTTTTATAAACCTTATCTGGATGTCAAAATGGTTCAAAGGGCGCATTTAGAAGGTGTGATGGGTATAGAAATTGCGGAATTTCTATCGTCCCCGGAGAATCCTATAGATGTTAAGGCTGCGGTAATTAATGCCCTCTCGTGGAAGTTTGAAGGAAAGAACAATGCGGAGTTTTATATGTATTATCTGTCATTATTATACCATGTACCGTTTACAGAACTGGACACCGATTTCCTCAGCGCAGATGAAATATTTTGCCTTGGTTATCTTATGGTAATAGATAACTATTTTCATCCGGAGATTGCCATACCGTTACTTGAGGAGGCGTACGAGATGAAGAAGGATAGTTTTACTGTTTCAATTATTCTGGCCCTTGCAAAAGCACAAACGGTGCTTGATAAAGATTGGTGCGAAGTATGGAAACTTACAGAAAGGGTCTTAAGAAATAAGAATCTTAAGCAGGACTTACGCCCTGAGGCAACGAAATTAATTCTAAACTATATGATTTTATATAAAGAATATTGTAAATAATTCATGCCAAACGCCATGCATGCGGCAAGAGAACTGGATAAAAAATAATTGAGATAGTTCAGGCTAAATATAATCCATATAGATAACTTTATCAGAATTTATGGTATATCCTCGTTTAACGCTGAGGAATTTCCAATTCCGTAGGGCAACCCTTCAGGGTTGCCTGGCAAGGCTAAAGCCTCGCCCTATATATGATCTACGTAACTACAGAGTAAGAGAACAACAACCAGGAGTGTTTCTCTTTAAGGTATCTATAGAAAAAACAGGCAAAAGGGGAAAACGATGTCTTCGAATGCTTTCATTACCCGGCAAATTCCTGAAGAGGGTATTACCTTATTAAAGAAGTTTTGCCAAACAGTAGAAATGAATCCCTATGACAGGCCGTTAACCTATTATGAGCTTCTGAAACAGGTAAAAGGCAGGGATGCAATACTTACGATGCTTTCAGATAAGATAGATGCACATTTGATACATGAGGCAAAAGGCCTGAAAGTTATTGCCAATTATGCCGTGGGATATGATAATATTGATATCAACGCTGCTACTGAGAAGGGCATTGTGGTAACGAATACACCGGGCGTATTGACAGATAGCACGGCCGATATGGCCTGGGCATTGCTTTTTTCCGTTGCCCGGAGGATTATCGAAGGTGATAAACTTACCCGTGCCGGTAAATTTACCGGTTGGGCGCCTATGTTTCTGCTGGGTGGTGATATTATAGGAAGGACCCTTGGTATTATCGGAGCAGGCAGAATTGGGACGGCTATGGCAATGAGGTCGCGAGGATGGAATATGAAGATCCTTTACACGACACAAGGGAACAGAAATGTTCTCTTGGAGGAAAAATTTGGCGCTAAAAGAGTAGAATTAGAGACGTTATTACGGGAATCTGATTTCATTTCTATCCATACCCCTTTTTCTGAGAAAACGAAACACCTCATGAGCGCAAAAGAATTTTCTCTGATGAAGAGAACAGCGTATCTTATTAATACGGCACGTGGGGCAGTTATTGACGAAGTCGCTTTAGTAAGTGCGTTAAGGAATAGGCAAATTGCAGGAGCAGGGTTAGATGTCTATGAGGATGAGCCAAAATTGAAGCCAGGTTTAGCAGAGCTAGACAATGTTGTACTTGCGCCCCATCTTGGGAGCGCTACCATAGAGACACGTACCAGGATGTCTATCATGGCTGCTGAGAGTATCATTACAGTATTAAGTAAGCGGAAGCCTGAAAATTGTGTAAATCCGGTGGTGTTTACCTCATGGGTATAGCTATAACAAGTATAGCGTGTTGCTAGTTACGAGTTGTATGGTACGGGGTTTATCTGATCAAAATATGATTAAGATTCGGAAAGCAAAAGAAGCGGATTTTGAAGATATATGGGATATTTTCCATCAAGTGGTGAAAAGGGGAGATACCTTTGCCTTTGATCCAAAATCAAGGAAAGAAGATTGCAGAATCTTATGGATGTCGCCTCCTGTCCATACATATGTTGCAGAATTACAGGATAAGATTCTGGGAACATACATCCTGAGGAAAAATCAACCTGGACTTGGCGCTCATGTTGCAAATGCAGCTTATATGGTACATCCTGAAGCCCGTAGACATGGTATTGGCAGGGCTATGGGGAGTCATTCCATAAAACAAGCGAAAAAATCGGGCTTTTCTGCACTACAAT
The DNA here is from genome assembly GCF_030263775.1 of Candidatus Jettenia sp. AMX1. Taxonomy (NCBI): domain Bacteria; kingdom Pseudomonadati; phylum Planctomycetota; class Candidatus Brocadiia; order Candidatus Brocadiales; family Candidatus Brocadiaceae; genus Candidatus Jettenia; species Candidatus Jettenia sp. AMX1. Next base: position 10,119 of record NZ_SZPP01000056.1, on the reverse strand, counting down.
TTAATTTTGTTGTTAGCACAAATATTGTTGCAGTACAGTTGTGGTTAAAACTTGGATTTAAGATTGCAGGTACTATACCGAAGGCATTTAATCATCAGAAGCTGGGTCTTGTTGATATTTATATTATGCATAGATTTGTGTAGAATTTCAGTTAAAAATTTCGGATTTACGATTTTAGATTCTTTCAGTCTTACGCCGGAATTCATAAATTTCGTTAAGAGACTAATCTTTCATTGTCATGGACAAGTCATATGTTAATGTCATTACTTTTTCTGCCTCATCAATTGTCAGTGTTCCTGTTCCACAACTGGGTGTGATAATAGATCTTTCCTGGATCAATGTTCTGGGTATTCCTTTCTCAACAAGAAATTGGATACCTTCCTTCAGTTTTTTTACCAGATCATGTAAAGATATGCTATTGATTTTTGAAGAAGTTGGTACAATGCCCCATGCCAGGTAACCTCCTCTGTCAAGGAATGTCTTAATTTCACGCCAAAACATCAGGTACTTGTCCATAAACTCATAAGCGTCAAAACTGACGATATCTACTTTCGAGTCCATAAGCATGGCCCAATCCGTATTACCACAACAATGGGTTCCTGTTAATCCTCCCTGTGTTTGAACGACTTCATAAGCTTCGTTGAGGGCATGAATTGCCCTTTCCCGGCTTATATTCATAAATGCCGAACCAAAACTGGTAAGATAAGGCTCGTCTATGAAGATAATAACCGGAAGGCCATATTGGGATAATTTCGTAAATTGCCAGTAGGCCTTCATTGATATTAATTTAATAATTACATCGAAAAATTGCTCATCATACAGAGCGGTAATGCCAGTCGATAATTTTAAAGATCCTGCCAGGGTAATTGGGCCGGCAACCTGTCCTTTTACTGCACGGGGAGATGCTTGGGGAGATTTATTGAGCTGGTCAATCATTGTGTAAAATCCTACTGCATAATCGGGGCTTATCAGGAATACATCAGGATCATTTTTTAGAAATGCTTCATAAAAATGCTCTAACGCACTTGAAGTATCCAGAGAAAGGTCAATACTTACCGTCTTTTCATCTTCATGTATCACAGCGCAGGGTAGCCCTTCCGTATACTGAATACACATATCCTCTTTTTTGCTATGCCTTGGTAATTGAGGCCAACAGGGAATCTCCGGCAGTGACCTGAGCATAAGTTTACAAGCTGTTTCAGTATCTGTATGGGGGAGGCTGCCAATCGCAGTGGCTGCAAAATTACCCTTGAAAGTATTTGGCATTTATTATATTCCTAACTTTAAAAAATTTATGGGTCTGTTTTCTATAGTTTATTACCAAATCTCCTATTTTTGCAATTTAAAAAACTTTTTTATTCAAATTCTTAAGGGCGTTATTCTGATTCTTTTTGACCAAAAAAAGTAGTAAATCAAATTAAAATAGAGTGTGAAAAATAAAATATTATGGAGAGATATAAATTTAAAATGTTGAGTTGGATAAATCAAAAATGTTATCATGAGAAAATCGGGGATTATCGTGAATGCGAAAAGAAAATTATCGGTTATTAGAGTTATTATGGTAAGTGCTAAGCAGTATATTCCAGACAGGGTTTATTTTTCAGTTAACACATAAAGGTCTTTTATGGGTGAGTTCTCATTTATACAATGGATCCGGAAACAGCAGAAGAGACGGAGAGATGTTCTTGTAGGTATTGGAGATGACTGTGCGGTAATAGATGTTTCTTCGGATAAATTATGCCTCATTACGACAGATATGATGGTAGAGGGTACACATTTTGATCTTAAGAAATGCACTATCCGCGATGTTGGCAGAAAGGCTATTGCAAGTAATATCAGCGATGTGGCGGCTATGGGATGCCAGGCGACAGTTGCGGTGATTTCTGTCTGTTTTCCTGAATATACTTCTGAAAGATTTGCAAGGGAATTATACAAAGGCATATGGGATATTGCAGATACATATCATATTGAGATCGTAGGTGGTGATACGATCAGCGGCCGCAGTCCTCTCTGTATTAACATTACTTTGCTCGGGAAAGATAACGGGCTAAAACCGGTCAGACGTTCAGGCGCAAGGGTCGGTGATTTGATTCTCGTAACCGGTTCATTGGGAGGATCAATCCTTGGCAAGCATATGCATTTCGAACCACGGTTAAAAGAAGGGCTTCTGTTAAATAAAAACTTTACGATCCATGCTATGATAGATATAAGCGATGGATTAACAGCAGACTTATATCATATCCTCGAAGAGAGCCATGTAGGCGCTATTATCCATGAGGATCAAATTCCCATTTCTGAAGCGGCGGTAAGGATATCAAAGACAACAGGGAATACGCCCCTTTATCATGCACTATCTGACGGTGAAGATTATGAATTAGTGGTAATAGCATCAAAAGGCCAGGCAAGGAAGATTATGGAATCAGATTTATTTTCAAAGAATATATTTAGCTGCATTGGAGAAATTACTGATAGTCGTGATATACGGATGAAGTATACGAATGGCCATATCAAGCGTATAAAGCCTCAAGGCTATGAGCATTTAAAATCATAATTGAAAGATAATGGTTGGTTGTGGAAGAAATACAAATAACGTTTAAGAGTATAAATGTAGACGAGACAGTAAGGTTTGGAGAGAAACTCGGAAGGTTATTAGTACCGGGAGATGTTATTGCCCTCATTGGAGATTTGGGTGCGGGAAAGACGACCCTCGTAAAGGGAATCGCACGGGGATTAGGTGTTGAAGACAAGCGTGCAATAAAAAGCCCTACATTCTCATTGGTTCATTTCTATAAAGGACGCATTCCGGTTTATCATTTCGATGCGTATAGATTGAAGGAAATTCACGATATGATAGACATAGGCAGTGATGAGATGATTTTCGGGAATGGTGTCTCTATTATAGAATGGGCAGACAAAGTATTTGGTTGTTTACCGAAACAGTATCTGAAAATAACCTTAACGGCGATTTCTGAGAATGAGAGGAATATAGAGATCTATGGTTATGGAGAACATTACCGTATAATTTTACATAAGATAAAAACAATTTGAAAGATTTGTATTGAGAAATATAAGTCAAATTCCTTCGGAATACTTTGAGCATAGTGCGTAACTTTTATAGATAAAACATTACCATACCATCAAATCCCGAAGGGATGACATCTCAACACAGGTTTTCCGTGTGTCACCCCTATTTTGAATAACTACGATAGTTCCTTATTGTGCATAGTAAAGCTGTAAAAATAAATCTTTCAATTAATCAGGTTTACAAATACACGTATTTGTGGTTTCCTTTTCACACTTTGCATCTTTACAATTTACATCAGGCCCACATTTACAATCATCCGGGCACGCTGGTTTTGCTTCAGTAGTTGCATTAGTATTGGCGGCTGCGGCTTGTCTCTTATCTTTGTAGTCGTCCGGGCAATCAGGTTTTGCTGCAAAAATATTACCAGTTCCCGCACTGAGTATCAGTATGCCTGTAACTGTTATGGTAATACCAATCTTTCTCAACATAGTCATTTCTCCTTTCAATTGAGAGAAAATAGTAAAAAATGCTCTTCAAAACAGATGCGTTACTTCTCTTATAATTTTCCCTTTAAAAAGATACCATTATTTTCGGTGACATTGACATTTACAATCTCCTTCCGGCTTTGATGGCAAATGTCCACACTTTTTACACCTCTGTTCCTGGGCTATTGCGGAGCCAACAAATACGGTATTTACCATACCGGTACTCAATAGTAATGCGCCTGTAATAACAAGACCGCAACTGAATTTCTTTAACATTTTTCACTCCTTTTCAGATGAGTAAAATTAAATCCGAATTTTCGAAAGTACAAAATATACCGTAAAGAGAAGTATACATCTGTTTTGTAAAAGAGCAATATTCTTGCCAAAATCTTCTTCTGTGATTTATTACGAAGGCCTATAGATACCTTTATGAGAATTATGGTATATCCTCGTTTCCTGGTTAGGAATTTCATTTCCGTAGGGCAAACCTTCAGGTTTGCTACCCCCATACATGGTCAGACGGGGAGAGCAAGGCTAAAGCCTTGCCCTATGTCAACTCCTGTTTTCTCATGAGAAGACATTTGTATTAGCCACCATAATAATACCATATTTTTTTGATCTCACATAATCTAAATTGGAATAAATTACTTCCAAGTATGCAATCTTTTCAGGGTATATTTTAGTGTTTTGTATTCCCACAATATACGCTGAGGATTTTTTTTTATGCAATTCAGATAATTGTAATTCAGGGATAAATTTTAGTAGAGGCTCGTTGTAAGATTATTCTTGTAGTTTTCAGTGTTTATGTTGTATTTCTTAATCAATTTATAAATATCAGCCCGATAACGTTTTGCCATTTTTGAAGCGCTTGTAACGTTTCCCTTGCTTATTTTCAGAAGGCTTTCTACATATTCACGCTCAAATCGTTCTTTGGCATCTTTATACGAGTTGAAGGTATTTTTTAAGTTTACATCGGTAAAAAGATCTTCCGGTGTTATCATGGTTTTATTAGTCATGATAACAGCATGTTCGACCTTGTTTTGCAATTCCCGTATATTGCCTGGCCAATCATAGAGAAGCATCCTTTGGATGGCTGCCGGGGTAAATCCTTTGATATCCTTTTTCAGTATTTTGCAAAACCCTGTCATAAAATATGTGGCTAATAATGCAATGTCATCCTTCCTTTCCCGTAAAGGGGGAATATAAATGGGAACCACATGGATTCTGTAGAATAAGTCCTCACGGAATGTTCCGTTGTTTACTGCCTTTTGCAGATCTATATTTGAAGCTACGATGACACGGACATTGACCTTGATACTTTTTGTGCTGCCAACAGGTTTAATTTCCCTTTCTTGTAATACTCTCAAAAGTTTGACTTGCAGAGCTGGCGATGTGGTACTAATCTCATCGAGAAAGATGGTACCCCCGTCTGCCTGTGTAAAGAGGCCTTCTTTTGACTCGTGGGCGTCTGTGTATGCCCCCCGTATATGCCCAAAGAGTTCATTCTCTAATAAGCTTTCCGGGATGGCGCCACAGTTCGTAGCTATAAATGGATTTTTTGAACGATTACTATTGTGGTGGATAGCCTTGGCAATGAGTTCTTTCCCCGTGCCACTCTCACCGTAAATAGAAACGGTACAGTTCGTTTTTGCAATCTTTGATATCTGCTCAAAGATCTCCTGCATCCGTTTATTATTACCGATAATATGTCGAAAACTCTGCTGATCACCAAGCTGACTCTTAAGATGCTCAATCTCCTTCGTGAGCTTTTGCTTTTCGAGCGCATTCTTGATGTGGAGTGACAGTTCTTCATTATTAAAAGGTTTGGTAAGATAACTGTACGCTCCTTTTCTCATGGCCTCAACAGCGGTTTCAATGCTTCCGTGTGCTGTCAGGATAATAACGGGAATCTTTTGATAAGAACTCAGGATTTCTTCCATAAGCTCAATGCCATTTTCATCAGCCAATCGTAAATCAACAATGGCAAGGTTGAATGAAATAGTTGATAAAGCTCTTTTAGCTTCATTGCCATTCATGGCAATGGTGATGCGATAACCGAACGATCTCAATCGCATCTGGATAACTTCCAGGATACTGGGGTCATCATCAATTACTAAAATATTTTCGTTTGCCATAATAAATTACCTTGTATAAATTATTCCAATTTTTTATTTTCTATTATCTCTAGAGAAGCTTTTGAAGTTGCACGTAACGGATCTGCTGAAATTCCCTCTTCAATTTTGTCACTGACTTCTTCTTTTTTTTCTTCCATCTGTACATCGATTTCGCAAAGTTTACCGATATCGGTTTTCAGGTTTGTAATAGTCGATTGTGTCGTATGAAGTTCATCAGTAAGTTTTCCAATTTCCTGGTCCTTTACGGAAAGGCGCTCTAAAAGATCAATTTTTTGGAGCTTTTCAATGTTATTTTTGAGACTTTCAATTGTCGTTGTGGCGGTATGGAGATCATCAGAAAGCTTTCCAATCTCTTGATCTTTTACGGAAAGGTGCTCTAAAAGATCTGTTTCCCTTAGTCTTTCAATATCTTTGCTGAGGCTTGCAATTATTGTTTTCGAGTTACGAAGTTCATCGGTAAGCCTTCCAATTTCCTGGTCTTTCCAGGAAAGGCGATCTAAGATGTCGGCGATAGTTTTTTCTTTAAGTTGAAGCTCCATTGCAATATCCTTAATTTCTTCATTCTTTTTCATTAAATCCTTTTTATGGTTCACACTGATACAACTCATGTGTGAAAGAAGTAACGGAAGAAAGAAGAATAAAAAAAAGTTAATTCTTTTTATGATTAAGAAACTCACTATTTTATCTCTCATAGGTTTCCCATGTTAAATTGAAAAAATGGTTAAGAATGTAAAATATAGTTATATCTGGAAGGAAGTGTAAAATGGAAAGTACAACCATCTCCCTCGTTATTTTCTACCCAAATATCACCTCCATGGTCAAGGATAACATGCTTTGCGATGAAGAGTCCTAACCCTGTTCCTTTTATACCTCCTTTTCCCTTGTTAACAACCTGTTGAAATTTATCGAAGATCTTTTTGTGATATTCAACCGGTATTCCAACCCCGGTATCAGATATGCTGACCTGGATGAAAGAACGTACATTTTGCAGTCGATTCTGTTCTTTAAAAACACGGGAAATGTTCACGGTTTCAATCTCATGCGCTTTTACCATGATGATTCCCCCCGATGGAGTGAATTTGATAGCATTGCTAAAGATATTGTCGAGTACCTGGGAAATTTTGTCACGGTCTAACAGAATATCGGGAATAGATACTCCGTTTCTCCATTGAATGTAAATGTTTTTACTTTCTGCTAAAAAGCGTATTTCTTCAATGCTCTTATGGATAACATCCTGAATATTGGCATATTGAAAATTGTATCTCATCAATCCTGCTTCAAATCGCGAAATATCCAGCAGATCATTAATCATCATAATAAGCCGAAGAGTATTTTCCTTGATAATATTAAGGAGTTTCATTTGAGGTTTTGAAATTTGGCCGGCGATTTTGTCGAGCATAAGTTCATTAGCCTCTCGTATCGCCGTTAAAGGGGTTTTCAAATTATGTGAGATATTAGATATAAATTCTGATTTCATTTGATCAATTTCTTTTAATTTGTTGCACATTTGATTGAACGCCGTTCCCAGGGTGCCAATTTCATCATGAGATTTAACAACAACACGATAATCTAAATCTCCATGGGCAATATGTTCTGTTGCATTTTTTAGAATTTTTATTGGTGCGCATATGCTATAAGTGAAGAAATAAGAAAAAATTACCCCACACAGGATAGCAAATGAGATAATGGCAAAGAATATTCTGGTAGATTTATGGGTAGTCTTTTGAAATAATTCAATCTTTTGAATTAAGGTGGCTCGCTGTGTAAGGATTAGCTTGTTGATAGATTGTGTAAGCCGGTCGAGGGTTCTCTTCTTTTTGTCTTCATAATGGATATCAGGTGGAATAATCTTATCGTAACCTAACAATATGAACTCTTTAGAAGCCATGGCGATATATTTATTATAAAATTCTTTTATTTGGTTTATCACTACCTTCTTTTCTTTGTTATTAGGTGTAGATTTTTTCAAAGATTGAAGCCGGTCAAAAAAATCTATTTTTTTCTTATCAAAGAGGTTTAAAAAAGCCCGGTCTTTAGTAATAAGGTATTTTTTCTCGTTTCGAATCTGTTCAAGAAGGTTATCTACTAATTTCTCTCCATTTTTAATGGAAGGAATATCGATATTCACAATTGAGTCAACAACCTTATTAATATGGTTCAGACGGAGAAATAAGTAAAAACTCATTGCAGACATAAATAATGCAATGATGATATATCCGAAGACCATTCGTTTCCAAAGACTGTTTCTAATCATGGTATTGTCTTAATTCATTGATAACGAATGAACATAGGAAATTTGAATAACTAAATGGATAATAACAATTGTAAAGGTAGAAAGATTAAATCCTAAGAACTTGATGGAGAAAAAGATGTGCCAATATAGATAAAGAACTGAAAAAATAATTAAATTTTACCTTGGTATTGTATCTTCATGTACCTCTGATAAAAGAGTATATAGGAATTCAGTTTTCTCTGTTGTAGCTAAGGTGTAATAAGTATAAGCTGTTATATTATAAATATTTATGAAATAAAATAAAAAATTAGAAAAGAGAATTAAAAAAAATATAAAAAAATATTCCATAAAAATATATACAAAAAATGATAAATCTATAAAAGATTATTATCTATAATTAAATTTAAAATTAACCGAGATATAGAGTAAACTAATTTCATTGTTTATATATCAGGTGTGAAATGGCACAAAATTGTGACATCATACAAATGTGACGTGACACACCACACCACACCACACCACACCATACCATATCTTTTCTTGCCATGATTTTATAAACTATCAATAGTGTATGTTATCCATGCAGTATTGTATGATTTTGATAACAGATAAAAGCAAAACACAAGACTTGATTTTTCGAATGGTTATGATAATTAATAACTAAAATTGTATGAATAGCATACGGAAATTATGAATAAGATTATACAAAAAGAAATAACTGAATAAATTACCTGCATTCATTTTAATGAACTATACTTTCAATAGTTATGTATTATCCTTGTCAAAGGTTTACACAGAAAAAGTTTCTTGGCAAGCATCTTGCTGAATAAAGCAATATCATTGATTCTTAAAAGTGATAGCGATGGTGTACGGGTTTTTTGTGATGATCAGGGAAGTTTTTTGGAAAATAGAATTATTGAGAGTGTTCTCAGGAGCGTGGGATATTTTTCCTAATCTAAGGAGGAGAAGGAAATGTTGAAGAAGTTAGGTCTTAGTGTTGCTTTTGCTGGTGCATTGTTTTATAGTGGTGTATTAAATACCGTATTTGTAAATTCTGTTACAGCGGAGGAAAAAAAGGAAGAAGAAAAGAAGAAGGAAGGCGGGCATTTAATACAGCTCGTAACAGAAGAAAAGAAGGAAGAACAAAAGAAAGAAGGCCATCTTATCCAGTTGATAACCGAGGAGAAAAAGGAAGAGAAGAAGGAAGGTGGACATCTCATACAGGTAGCAACGGAAGAAAAGAAAGAAGAACAAAAGAAAGAGGGTCACCTTATACAATTAACAACAGAAGAGAAGAAGGAAGAAAAGAAAGAAGGCGGACACTTAGTACAATAAGTGAAGATTCCGTAATCTGTCAGTAGTGCTCTTTAACAGGTTGTCCGAGAATACAAAATCGCAAAAGTTTAAATACTGATTTATAAGAACTTAACGATATAAAATTCACGAAAAAGTTAATTTTCGGACAGCCTGTTAAGATATAAAAAAGGCAACTCTTATGAATTGCTTTTTTATTATATCATCACCATCCAATCTTTCAACCATCCCTATGTTTTCTGTCATTCCCGAATGTTTTTATCGTGAATCTAGTACCTTTCCCGTTTCCTCCCCATGCCAGGATTCCAGACCGGTCAACATGCTCGTAGTTACATAAAATACTGTATGTTATTACCTACCAGATAAACAATAGTGTATGTTATACATGCAATATCGTATGGATTTATAGGTAAGTAAGGTTAAGTATAATACATTGTAGCAAAAGCATTTATGATTATTAGCAATTAAAATTGTATGAATAACATACAATTGCTATGCATAAAAAAATTTCTTTATATCCGGAAGAACAACGAAATAAATTAAACGCATTTGCTTTAATGAATTATGTCTTCAATAGTTATGCGTTATCCTTATCAAAGGTTTTTACAGAAAGAATTTCTTGGCAAGTGCCTTGCTAAACATAGCAATAGCCTGGATGCTTAAAAGTAATAGCGATATTGTGTGGATGTTTTGTACTAACCAGGGAAGTTTTTCAGAAAATAGAACTTTTATATTATAGTGAAATAAATCAGATTTTCAAAAACGAACCCAATGATTATAAGAAAATTTTTTAAAAAACGGATTTTTTTACGATATGTTTGGACCAAAGAGGGGAAAATCCAGCAAATTTATCAAAGGGGAAGCGGGCATGCAAGCATATATGGGGCCGTTAGAGAATCAGTTTAATTATCGTCCTTCAAGTGGGCA
>NZ_SZPP01000055.1:0-22202 GCF_030263775.1 Candidatus Jettenia sp. AMX1 | reverse complement strand
CTCTATATATCAGTGTATACACTCAAATTGCTCATCTTCTCCTTATATGTCAATATCTTATGACTTTGCTTCGGCTTTACTTTAGTAAAGTCACGCTAGTCATGTCTTTGACCCACAGCTCTTGACTCCCCTCATCAATGAACTCGCACATGATGCGTACCGCCTTCCCTTTCAAGATCGTTTTCATGACCTTGACATGACGCTCGTCGCTGTTGATGGCACGCTGATAAAAGCACTTCCCAAGATGCTCTGGGCATTGTGGATGGACGAAGACCGCCGTGCTGCGAAGATGCATCTGGAATTCGACATCCTCAAAGGTATTCCTCTCGAAGCTCGCGTTACCGATGCCAATACGAGCGAAATCGCTCAGCTTGAGTCCCTGTTATCGCCGGGCAAACTGTACTGCCTGGATGCCGGATACAGAAAGTATCATTTCCTGAACACGATTCTCCAACAGTCCAGTTCCTTTATTGTGCGACTCCATAATAATGCCTCCTATGAGCTTATCCAGGAACGTGCCCTGAGTGAAACTGACCGCAAAGCCGGAATTGAATTTGACAGGGTCGTTTGGCTGGGAAGTACAAGCACGCACAATAAACTCTCAAGACCTGTCAGAATTATACAGCTTCGCTATCATGATGAACGGACACCTTCAGGTCTCCCACGTACCACTCGTCCCTCCAGCAAGAAAACATGCAGGACTCCATCCGTTAGAAAAACCTTGCTTATCGTTACTGACCGTATGGATTTACCGGCAGAACTTATCATGCTCATGTATCGGTATCGCTGGCAGATCGAGCTCTTCTTCCGATGGTTTAAATGCGTTTTAGGATGTAAACATCTCCTGGCACACTCAGAAAATGGGGTTACCCTTCAAGTCTATTGTGCTTTGATTGCCAGTCTGCTGATCCGATTATGGACAGGCCGCAAGCCGACCAAACGCACCTTCGAAATGATATGTCTGTACTTTCAGGGTTGGGCTACCCTGGAGGAACTCATAGAACATATCGAACAACTGAAATCCAAAGAACAAAAACAACCATAGCCACAGAGGAAACAGTATCGCCATTGTCCTCTCAGGGGAAAGGTATGTCTTCATTTTTCAACGGCATTCCCAGCACTGACTCACCCTTGCTTTTCCCTGCTCCTTCTCAGAAAAACTACTCTCTTATTTATACCTCTTGATCACTTCTCAAACACCGTGCCGAACAGTATTGGGTTGAAGGCCTTTTTTCTGCTTTTTCTATAATCATGACATCCCTACGGGATTTGATAAAGGAGAGACGCAATATCTTGCGTCTCTACCATTGCAACATTGTGTATCTTGTATCTCTGCGTTTAACATTGAGAAATTTCCATTCCGTAGGGGCAACCCTTTAGGATTGCCTGGCAAGGCTAAACAAGCGGTCCGAGAATTCAATCGACCCACAAATGCCAGACTAAATATTGTTGTCGTGCTAATATTTTGTCAACATATAGTATAGGATTTGTCGTGTGCAAGCATTCTCGGACAGCGTGTAAAGCCTTGCCCTACATCTTGCATAAAAGATAAAAGTAGCCGAAGGCCTGATTTGGTATGCAGTAGTTTTCAGGAATTTTTCGACAGCCCCAAAGTTCTCTCGCCCCTTATAGGAGAATGTCTGAGTGAGGAGTATTTTCGTGCCAAGAGTACAAAGCTATACCCCTTCCATGAGCGCCACGGGAAAATTGGTAAAAACCTCAGAAAGCGGGAGGACTGTTCCCTGTTGTTCTTTTGCTGCCACTATCTCCCCGGTAAAGATATTACGATATTTTGTCCCGGTTTCAGCAAAGGGTATTACGATGCAAGTATCCTTCCATACCTCATTCCCAAGTGGAAGCATCTCCACTTGCGGAATAAGTTTTGTAAAAAATCTTGGGGCAATGGTGATGATATTTTTGGATTCAAACCGTCTTGCGAAGGCACAAATATTGTAACTCTTCCCTCCTGTTACTGTCAGCGGAATGTATTCTCCTCTTTCAAATAGTTCTCTCTGCTCTTTCCGGTAGTTTAAAGCTTTATATATTACATACAGTTTTATTTTTCCATTTTCTCTCTTCACCGTTAATTCTCTTGCAAGTTTCTCTAAAGAAATTTCTGATTCTTGCTTTTTCAATTCCTCGAGTATTTTCATCCTTACCCTATAATCAACGGGTCTTCGATTGTCGGGGTCAACAAGACTAAAATCCCATATTTCAGTACCATTATAAAAGTCAGGAATACCGGGGGAAGTCATCTTCAGCAGCGTTTGTGAGAGGGAATTGTACATACCGTAATGGGAAATCCTCTTCTGAAATAGTTGAAAATCTTTAAGAAAAAGATTACCACGAACATCCTTCAGAATAGCTTCTACAAAATCCATTACGGCATTCTCATACGTTACGTTGGGACTCTTCCAGCTTGTATTGACCTTTGCCTCCCGTAATGCCTTTAAAGTATAATCTTTAATCCGTTTCATAAATATCCCGTATTCGGACGTATTCATGTGCTCAACAGGCCATGCGCCAAGAAGGGTTTGATACAGAAGGTATTCCTCATTCGAATCCGGCGCCATTTGTATTTCGGAAATAACCATCTTTTTTTTATTGAGCCGCCTCCATCGCATCAAGCACTCCCTCCATTCATCAGGAATCTCTGAAAGGACATTAATCCTTCCCCTTACATCTTCACTGCGCTTCGAATCGTGCGTAGAGGTAGCAATAAGGGCATTGGGCCAGAGCTTACTTGTCTCTATATTCTGCCCGTGAAAGGTCTCTAAAGGTGTGCCAAATCTGTCAGGACTTCCGCCCACCTCGTTAAGGGAGACAAGGCGATTATAAACATACAGCGCAGTATCCTCAAGCCCTTTTGCCATAACAGGTCCTGTAATCTGCTGAAACCTCATTACAAAATCAACCCATTCCCTTTTAGCATCGTTATCAAGATTTTTAAAATATTTGAGCATAAGAATTTCTTTAAGAAAATCATAGATCGATTCGTTAATAATCGGATTCTTTCTCTTTGCCTTTGCTATCGCAAGCTCTATATACCGGGTATCTCTCTCAGTTACCTCCGGTGTCGTTATATAGGTTCTGTATACAGGGAAAAAAGCAATCGTTTCTTTTATAATACTGGTAAGACTATTTAAGGTAAAATCCCGGGTATGTCTGTTCTTTTCTGATATCTCATCCAGAAAATGGCCCAGGGTATTTACTTCGCTGGACATAAACACCTCCATGATGAACTTCTTCTTCTCATACACAATATCCTGAAAGTTGCCTTTTGATTTCATGATTCTGGAGTAGAGGGTATCGAATGCCTTTGCATTCGCTGTTTCAACAAAAATACCATTGAGGGATATTAAAAAAACATAGCCTGTTGTGCTAAAAACAGGCCAATCTTCAGGCATCTTTTCCCCTTTAATAAGGATTTTCTCGCTAATAATAAAAAAGGGCTTTGCCTGTGGATTCGATAACAACAGTTCATCATACTGTTTTAAAATGGTTGCCTCTGCATCAGGGGTTTCTTCAACATTTTTCATAGAGCCGAGCTTCGTGTAAAGAAAACAACGCCTCTGCAACATCTGAAAATATAATAAAGGATTGTATAGTCCATCGGGGTGATCTACCCTCAGGCCGGTGACCTTGCCTTCTTTTATGAGTTTGAATACTAATGTATGCGTTTCCCTAAAGACAGCAGGATTTTCTACCTTGATTGCTGCGAGGTCATTAATGTCAAAAAATCTCCTGTAATTTATCTCATCAGTAGCTACACTCCAATGCGAGAGTCTGTATACCTGTTTATTCAGAAGATCATCGAGGAGATCAAAACTTTTCGGTTCACCTTTAGTCCCATTAAACAACCTCACATTTTCATCCAAAAATCCCTTAACCTCAGGACTTTCGCTATAGAGACTCCAGAGACGCCTCTTGATAATCTCCTTTTCACGGTACTTTTCAGCAATCTTTTCCGGGTTCTTTTCGGTATAAAGAGGCAGGTGATTCAGTGCAGTAATAATACTTAAGAGTTCAACAAAATGGGGATTTTCAGAAGAGAGCTGTTCTTTCAGATCATTGATGCGGTATTGCACTATCTCTCTATAGGTATTCGGCATTACCGGAAGCTTATGATCGTAATAATAAATAAAGAAGGCGCCTGTCTCAAAGACGAGTTTTAATTCCTGTTCCTCAAGAATCTTTCCATACTGGTCGCCTAAAACAGGAAGAAGTATCTTATTTTTTAATTCTCTCTTTACTGGCTCCCAACGTATATCGAAAAAATCTGCATAGCGAGAACTTGGGCCATTCTCAAGAATGTCCATCCACCAGATATTTTCCTTACTGGCAATGCACATATGATTTGGAACGATGTCAAGCATCTGTCCCATCCCGTATTTCCAGAGTTCCTGTATCATCCCGTTGTATTCCTCTTCGGTGCCAACTTCCGGATTCAGGGTATTATGATCAACAATATCATAGCCATGAAGACTGCCCTCTTTTGCCTTAAAATAAGGAGATGCATATATATCACTGATGCCGATATCGTGAAGGTAAGAGATAATGTCTCTGGCATCCGTAAATTTGAAGTGTACATTGAACTGGAGTCTATAGGTAGCACTGGGTATTCTTATTGCAGAAAATCCTTCTGTTTCCATACATTATTCCTCGTAAACCTTAAAAATTTCTAGCAACAATTCACCTTTACCTTATGAGGCTTCGCCTCGCTAGTCTTTCGGCAACACGATATCGGTATTAAAAGACAAGATTCTTCCAATCTTCTTAAACTCCTCCACCCAGCAGGATTTATCTCTCTCATCAAATTTTGTCCTGAGAAGGAAATCTTTGTAGATTGTTTTTGCCATTTTGTAATAAATATTCTGTACATACCAGAGGTTTACCTCAAAGGGCAGCAAGCTAAGTATCTGCAGCTTTTTCTCCATCTTCCGAAGTAAGGATATATCCGGTATATTCTTATACAATTCATCCATTAACTTTTCAATTTTGCGACGAACTATGAATTCAAGGGCAGAAGAATCTACCGTAACATTCCATCGCTTTATTTCATGAACAATGCCCCGTATCTTATCGGCATCCAGTCCTTCCTCAAACGCCTTTTTCAGATCATGGTTAAGGGTAAATTCTGCAGCCGTATAAAACACCCCTGGCACAGGCATTCCGGTGTCTTTTAAAAACCCCATAAGAATACTGTTGTTCTCATACATCGTACGATAGGATGTTTCAAACTCTTCTAATGTCGCGCTCATGATAAGGTTCAGGATTTTACGCTGGCCATCTTTGAATAACTCTCTGAGGGAGTAATTATGCATGCCAAAATATTTATCCATCAGCCTTATGATATTTGCAAAAGCCCCTCTCTCAAATGCTGCGATTATTTCTTCCTTCATGTATTGATACGCCTCATCTCCAGCAAAGGTGTGTCCGCCCCCATGAAAAACATGATCACCAAGGTGTATAACACCGAACGTTATATATTCCCCTTCTCCCGTTATCTCTGATATAAGACGAATACAACCAACGGCAAGTTTAAACCTGCCTGCTTGTATCTTCTTATAATCTCCTTTGGTAACCGTATAACAATAAATCCTCGTGCTTTCAGGATAGTCCTCAAAAAGCGAACTGATGGCATAATGCACACCGACTTTCTTGAGGTCTATTACGACTGGCTCAACAAATTTCTCATACAGGTACGCTCCATCCTTATATTCTGGTATGTTGCTCTTTGCTGCAGCAAGTTTTTCTAAAAAGGTATTTTTAAGGCCGTCATGAAATATATCATCCGATAATTGGATGGCCCTGCCTGCATACTGGATGACTTGTATGGTTTCGATACCTGAAATTTCATCAAAAAACCATCCACAGCTTGTGTACATCAACATCCCATGCCTCTGGATCTCAAGGAGTTTAAGCACCAGTATCTTTTCATCATCATTGAGATTTCTTACAGCATGTCTTTCAAAAAATCTGTTCCTGTTTTTCTCAGAACGGTTAAGAATAACCTCGATATATTCATTCCTGGCTTCCCATGGGCTGGTCAAATATTCCTTTCCGCTATTCTCATAGCGTAACTCTAACTGTCCTCTCAGCCAATCCATAGAATCGCGCAGTGGCGCCCGCCATTCCTGGCTCCATCCGGGATGCCCTCCGGAATTACAACCACAGTTGCTTCTCCATCGTTCTATTCCGCGAGCACAACTCCATGAGGTATTTTCAATGATTTCTACCTCATGAGTCGGTGGATATTTTTCGAGATATTCGCCGTAATTGGTTAATTTTGCTAAATTTTTTGTCTCTATATAATTCAGGGCAAATGCAAGGGCCATTTCGCCAAACCTATGATGATGCCCGTACGTCTCCCCATCCGTAGCAATATTTAATATCTGAGGCCATTGTCTGAGATCAGAAAAACCGCCTAAAAGCCGGATTGCAAAATTTTCTCCCCTGTGCAGGAGTTTTTCAAAAGCTACGGCATGCGATATGGGACCATCGTAAAAAAAGATATTTATTATACTGCCTGACAGCAATCTGCAACGATAAGCCATGGTTGGATCAATCCTTCCCCCGCTGACATCTTCCCATTTTTCTGTATCATTCTTCACTCTTGCCGCCTGATGAGGCGTAAGGATAGTAAATTTTATTCCAAATTCAGCAAGAAGCTCAAGGGTTTCCATATTCACCGCTGTCTCCGGAAGCCACATCCCTTCAGGGAATCGATTGAACCTGTGCTCAAAGTCTTTTATTCCCCATATAATCTGGGTACGCTTGTCGCGGCTGTTAGCAAGAGGCATTATTACGTGATTGTATGCCTGCGCAAGCGCATTTCCATGACCGGAACGATACTCCATGCTCAGACGATCGGCATCCAGTATGGCCTGATAAATTTCCGGGGAATATGCCTTCATCCATGAGAGAACCGTTGGACCAAAGTTAAAACTTATTTTGGCATAGTTGTTGACAATATCGAGTATACGCCCGTCTCCATCCCTTACCCGTGATGCGGTATTAGGGGCATAGCACTCCGCATTTACCCTTTCATTCCAATCATGATAGGGATACGCTGAGTCCTGTATCTCTATGGCCTCAAGCCACGGGTTTTCTCTTGGTGGTTGATAAAAATGTCCATGCACACAAATATATCTGTCCACGGTCTGATTCGCTCCTTATAAGATGCTATGGTGGATTCGCTCCGCTTAATCCACCCTACTTGTAATTCTATAATGAGTAGAAGGGGGGACTAAGGGGGATTAACAACTCATGGTAATATTGAGTAATTACCTGCGTTTCTCCTCGCCTTCGCTTTTAAAGAAAACAATACCTAAAGGCGGCAAAGTGAGAGAAAGGGAATGGTATCTTCCGTGTGCAGGTATGGGGGCAGCTTCAACACCCCCAAAATTTCCATGCCCACTACCTCCATATATCTTTGCATCGCTGTTTATCGCCTCTTTCCAGAAACCTCCCCGGGGAACTCCAATCCGGTAATTGTACCAGGGAACCGGGGTAAAATTACAGACAACGAGGACAATATCATCCGCATTCCTGCCCTTTCTTATAAAACTTACATTGCTATGCTCCCAATCATGAAAATCTATCCATTCAAATCCATGGATATCAAAATCCAATGCATGCATTGCCGGTTCACTCCGGTAAAAGGCGTTCAGGTCTTTAACCCACCTTTGTACCTCCTGATGAGAAGGATATTGGAGCGCATGCCATTCCAAACTTTCCTCATGATTCCATTCCTTCCATTGAGCAAATTCTCCCCCCATAAAAAGGAGTTTCTTGCCGGGATGTCCATACATATATCCGAATAAGAGCTTAAGATTTGCAGACTTTTGCCATTCATCGCCTGGCATCTTTCCTATAAGAGCGCCTTTCCCATAAACCACTTCATCATGTGATAAAGGAAGAACAAAATTCTCCGCAAAGGCATACCATATACTAAAGGTAAGCTGGTCGTGATAATACTTCCGGTAAATAGGGTCTTTTGAGGTATATTTGAGGGTATCGTGCATCCATCCCATATTCCATTTCATGCCAAATCCAAGACCGCCAATATAGGTGGGTTTTGATACCATAGGCCATGCCGTTGATTCTTCTGCTATCGTCTGGGTATCGGGATGGGCTTTGTAGACCGCCTCGTTAAATTTCTTTATGAAGGTTATTGCCTCAAGATTCTCCTTTCCTCCGTACTTGTTTGGTATCCATTCACCGTCTCTTCTTGCATAATCAAGATAGAGCATTGAGGCCACGGCATCTACCCTGAGACCGTCAATATGGTATTTATCAAGCCAGAGGAGGGCGCTGCTAATAAGGAAAGACTGCACCTCGTACCTTCCGTGATTAAAAATATAACTATTCCATTCGGGATGAAATCCCTTCTTGGGGTCTGAATGCTCATAAAGATATGTGCCGTCAAAGTAGACAAGTCCGTGTTCATCGCTTGGAAAATGAGAAGGCACCCAGTCAAGAATAATACCTATCCCGTTCTGATGA
Source organism: Candidatus Jettenia sp. AMX1 (assembly GCF_030263775.1). NCBI lineage: Bacteria > Pseudomonadati > Planctomycetota > Candidatus Brocadiia > Candidatus Brocadiales > Candidatus Brocadiaceae > Candidatus Jettenia > Candidatus Jettenia sp. AMX1. The sequence continues at coordinate 13,694 of NZ_SZPP01000055.1, read as the reverse complement.
AGATGATCGATCAAATACATAAAATCCTGAGGGGTTCCATACCTGCTTGTAGGCGCAAAATACCCAACCGTCTGGTATCCCCAGGACCCATAAAAGGGATGTTCCATAATCGGTAAAAATTCAACATGGGTAAAACCCATCTCTTTTACATAATCGGCAAGGTAATGCGCCATCTCTCTGTAGGTGAGGAATCTGTTTCCTTCTTCAGGCACCCTTCTCCATGAACCGAAATGGACTTCATATACAGCAAAGGGTGCATCGAGGGCATTGCGTGTATTCCTTGTTTTCATCCAATCATTGTCGCCCCATTCATAATTCAAATCCCATACCAACGAAGCGGTTTTGGGAGAAACTTCCCATCGAAAGGCATAGGGGTCGCCTTTATCCACCTTATAATTATTATACCGGGAGATGATATGGTATTTATAAGCGCTTCCATTCCCAATACCCGGGATGAATCCCTCCCATATACCAGAGCCATCAGCCCGCACCTTTAAAGGATGGGTCTCCTTATTCCATTGATTAAAATCTCCTATAACCAAAACCTTTTGCGCATTTGGAGCCCATACAGCGAAATAAGTGCCCTTAATCCCATCTACAACGGTACTATGAGAGCCTAATTTATCATACAGCTTAAAATGACTTCCTTCTTTGAAGAGATAGATATCGTGATCGGTAAGGAGACTTGCATTATATACGCCTGCTTCATTTTGTTTTTTATCCGGCATTATTGTATCTCCAGCAGATGTTTTATTCCTCTCAGGGGAATGATTACCCATTCAGGGCGGTTATTTAATTCATATCCGAGTTCATACACTGCCTTCTCTAAAAGGAAGGCTCTGAGCAAGACACCAAACACTTCTTTATCCTTTGGGATAAAAGAGGTATTTTCTACAGTATCGTAATATGATTTTAAAAAAGCGCCTCCGACATACCGGTACCACAAATCCGCCCAGGGCTCCAGCACAGGGATGTCTTCCCGCCTTATGGATGAGTGTTTCATAAGGGCGCTATGCGTTGCGTAATGAAAGGACCGTATCATACCAGCAACGTCTACTAATGACGATTTCTTTAATCTTCTTTCACTTAAAGGCCTTTCGGGTTCTCCTTCAAAATCAATGATAATAAAATCATTTCCTGTATAGAGAACTTGCCCCAAATGATAATCACCATGAACTCTTATTTTCATTGCTGGCATTTTGATTTTTAAGAGGGCGCCGAAGCGTTCCATTATCTTTTTTTCGGAATTTAACATCTCATTGGCAGACACTTTTATATAGTCTGGCAAATTCTTTATATTTCTTCTCAGAAGCCCAAAAACTCTTTTTGTAAGGGCCTGCATGGATTGATAAAGAGATCGTTGATAAAGGACTGAAAAGGGTTCGGGCGTAAAATCCGGATCTTCTCTCTCAGAAGAAAGCGATACGTGAAGCTCAGCGGTTCTTTTTCCCAGAAGTGATATCATCTGAAGGTTCACACCTTCCATCAATTCCTGAAGAGGTACTGGTATTTGTTGGAAAGCAATCTCTAAAAAAGACATTGGCACTTTTGGTATTTCCTGAATTTCAGTCCTTTTCGCAAGAACCTTGTCAAAATATCTTTCCACCCAATCAAGCGTGTATGTCCATGCATCTCCCTCGTGAGGGACAAATGCCTGAAGCATGCCAATAACCATTGGCTCGGAACCTTGTCTTCTATACTCTATTGCCCCTGCGAATGGCGGGACATGGGTAAAAGGAACCTTCTCGGTAAGGAACTTTCCAATTTCCAGTTCGGGGTTTATGCCTTCATCAAGTCGCCGGTAAAGTTTTAAAAAGAGCGACTTACCGTAAAGAAGAGATGAATTACTCTGTTCTGCTTTAAGAACCTGGGGTTTTTCTAAAAAGAGCTCTTTGAGTTTGTACTTTTTAAAGGCCTTTCCGGTATAGCCGATAAGCTGTCCCTGAAGTCCGCGAATAGTAAGTCTTCTTGCAAATATCCAAAGAAGATGTTTCCGGAACTCTTCATCATAGATACTATCGTAGATAATTCCTTCAAAATTTTCACCTTTAATGTGAGCGACTACTGCAGAAAAATTTTCCACGACAATGCTTTCTGCCTTGTCTCCGGATGAAAAAGAAAGTGGTAAAAGATAGGTATCAGATAACCGTGCGGTATATCTCACTTCAAGCAAGAGAATCTGTGTAGCATAGGTATTTTCCCGAATCGGAATATCCTCGATAATTTTAATCTCCTGTATCTCTTCTGATTTACCACCAAACCATCGGCATCCCGCCAGATAAGAAGACAAACACTCTCCTTGTAACTTTTCTTTTGTCTTTCCTTTAAAGACCGTTTCCCAGCTTCCGCTTACCTGTAACTCCGGAATAGTCCGGATCTTTTTAAACTTCACGCCTTCTTCTTCTTTTTGCACCACAAACCAGTAATAGTCATGACGGCCAAGGGTAAGGATATAGGGAGAATCCTTTATTTTAGGAAATTTATTGCCACTGAATGCATCTTTAAGGAAATACCCCGAAAATTTCGATAAATCAAGTTCTACCAACTGAGAAAACCGTGAGAGATTTACTACCACAAGGATATTCTCCTCCTGATATCGGCGCAGAAATGCAAATACTTTTGGATTATCGGGAAATAAGAACTCAATATTTCCCCTTCCAAATGCCTTAAAACGCTTCCGCATGGCAATAACTCTTTTCATCCACCAGAGAAAAGATGCTTGATTCTTCTCCTGACTCTCTACATTGACAGCCTCGTAGTGATACTCCGGGTCCATAATGATCGGCAGATACAGTTTTTGAGGATTTGCTCTCGAAAAACCGGCATTTCTGTCTATATTCCACTGCATGGGCGTTCTTACACCATTCCTGTCACCAAGATGGTAGTTATCTCCCATTCCGATCTCATCTCCATAGTAAATAATAGGAGTTCCGGGAAGGGAAAACAAAAGAATATTCATAAGCTCCATCTTCCTTCTGTTGTTTCCGAGCAGTGGAGCAAGACGGCGCCGAATACCGAGGTTTATCCTTGCAATCGGATCTCTTGCATACACCCTGTACATATAATCTCTTTCTTCATCACTTACCATCTCAAGGGTAAGTTCATCGTGATTTCTTAAAAAGAGCGCCCATTGGCACATTTCTGGTATTGATGGCGTCTGTTCGAGGATGTCAATTAAGGGAAATCTGTCTTCCATCCAGAGGGCCATAAACTGCCTGGGCATCAGAGGAAAATGAAAAGACATATGGCACTCGTCCCCATTTCCAAAGTAGGCCACAGCGTCCTCCGGCCACTGGTTTGCTTCAGCAAGGAGCATTTTATTTTTGAAATTACTGTCAACATGTGCCCTGAGCTTTTTCAGAAATTGATGAGTTTCCGGCAAATTTTCACAATTGGTTCCCTCTCTTTCAAAAAGATAAGGAACGGCATCTAAACGCAATCCGTCAACACCCATATCCAACCAGTAATCAATAACCCTGAGCATTTTTTTCTGCACATGAGGGTTATCATAATTTAAATCAGGCTGATGTGAATAAAAGCGATGCCAATAGTAAGCTTTCGCCACCGGATCCCATGCCCAATTCGAGTGTTCAAAATCCTTGAATATTATCCTTGCATCGTTATATTTTTCTGAGGTATCGTTCCAAACGTAAAAATTCCACAGTGTCGAACTCTGTTTCGCCTTCCTCGCCATTTGAAACCATGAGTGCTGTTCTGAGGTATGGTTGAGGACAAGTTCTGTAATAACCCTTATGCCTCGCCGGTGGGCTTCTTTGATAAATTCCTTAAATTCTCTTAATAAACCATAGTCAGGATGAACGCCGAAGTAATTTGCTATATCATACCCATCATCCTTAAGGGGAGACGGATAAAAGGGAAGAAGCCATAGAGCGGTTATACCAAGATTTTCCAGGTAATCCAACTTTTCCGTAAGACCTCTAAAGTCCCCGATTCCATCACTATTGGAGTCGTAAAAGGCTTTTATATGAAGCTCATATATGATGGCATCTTTGTACCAAAAGGGATCGTCTTCGAAATATATTTCTTTCTGATTCATCAACGAGTCACCTCACATGAAATAATCAAAGTCAATCTCTTTTCTTAATCTCTTTCTTATCTTGAATATACGGACAGGAAGAGTGCCGGGATTAAGCTCTACATAGTTCTTTTCACCCTGCCATATATAGGTATCGTCACTCAACAGATCATGCACCAGGTACGGCTGGCTCTTCTCTATGCCAAACTTGTCTATAGGAACCCTTACAAATCCAGACTGTGTGTGATAAGCATCAAGATTTACCACTATCAGAAGTATGTTGGAAAGGTCTTCTGTTGCCTTCTCATACGAGAGGAGGTAATCATTGTCTGTTTCACAAAACTGTAAATTTGAGATGGTCTGAAGCGCAGAATTTCCCCTCCGTATACGATTAACCCGTGCAATAAAATCTTTAAGATTCCCTGGTTTATCCCAATACCAGTATCGTATCTCATATTTCTCTGAGTTAAGGTACTCTTCCTTTCCGGGAATTGCCTCATGAACACAGAGATCAAAAGCGGGACCAAAAATGCCGTAGCTTGATGATAACGTTGCAGCAAGAACAAGTCGTATCATAAAAGCCGGCGTGCCTCCATACTGGAGGTATTCAGGCAGAATATCGGGCGTATTAGGCCAGAAGTTAGGCCTGAAATACTCTCTGACCTCTGTTTGGGTAAGTTCGGTACTGTATTGGATAAGTTCTTTCTTTGTATTCCTCCAGGTAAAGTAGGTGTAAGATTGTGTAAATCCAAGTTTGGCAAGATAATACATAACCTTTGGCCTTGTAAATGCTTCGGAAAGGAATAAAACATGAGGGTGCCTGTTCTTTATCTCTTTTATCAGCCACTCCCAAAAAGCAAACGGTTTCGTATGGGGATTATCAACCCTGAATATGGAGATACCTTTTTCTATCCAGAAAATCACAATACTCCTCAACTCCTCCCATAACGGGAACCAATGCTCCGTCTCAAAGTTTAAAGGCAATACATCCTCGTATTTCTTCGGTGGGTTCTCAGCATGCTGTACTGAACCATCAGGCCGCCATTTGAACCACTCCGGATGCTCCTTAACATAAGGATGATCGGGTGAACATTGGAATGCTAAATCCATAGCAATTTCTATACCATGATCTTTAGCTTTCTGTATCAAACGCTCAAAATCTTCGATAGTTCCAAGCTGTGGATGAATAGATTTATGGCCGCCTTCATGAGATCCTATTGCCCACGGGCTTCCTACGTCGTTAACATCAGTTATCGTGGAATTATTCTTACCTTTGCGATTTGTTTTTCCTATCGGATGAACAGGCGGCAAATAGAAGACATCAAATCCCATTTCGGCTATTTCCGGCAGAATGGTTTCACAATCTTTCAACGTTCCATGGGTATTAGGTTCTGAAGAACATGATCTTGGGAATCGTTCATACCAGGTACTAAAAAGGGCTTTTGATCTGTCGACCACAATCGTCAACACATTTCTATAGTTTGTAACAAATCTCCTGTCCTTATAGGTATGCATCAGGCCGGTAAGTTCTTTGGTCAGGATAACGGAGACGATCTTTTCTCTGTTTTCTTCTCTTTCTAAAAAATCAATATATCCCCATAGCTTTTTTTTATCATCTTCTGAAGCTCTTTTTGATGCCTCTTCAATATATTGTATCCCTGAGGAAATATCAATTTTTATATCCTGATGAGCATCAAATTTCTTTTTAAGATCATTCTGCCAGGTTTTGAAATAATCAATACCGCCTTCAACGGTATAGAAATACATTCCTATCTTTTCAACAACAAAATTCCCTTCCCACCGGTCATTTTCCTTAAACTGCATGGGAATATCTCTCCATGCATTATCTTCAGGCCCCCGGTATAAAACATTTGCCCATACAGCATCGTGGCCATCAGAAAAAACATCCGCTGTAACAACTACCTTTTCCCCAATAATTCTCTTAACAGAAAAGCGGCCGCATGCTATCTCTGGTTTTATATTTTCAATAATAACTCTTCTTCTTCCATCAGTTTGCATAAGGATTTACCCTGTATAAGTAACTTAAAGAGAAACACTCCTGGCCATTGTTCTCTCACTCTGTAGTTACATAGATCATAATGTAGGGCGAGGCTTTACAGGCTGTTCGAGAATTCAATTGACTCACAAATGCCATACTAATTATTGTTGCCGTGCTAATATTTTGTCAACATATAGTATAGGATTTGTCGTGTGAAAGTATTCTCGGCCAGCCTGTTTAGCCTTGCCAGGCAACCCTAAAGGTTGCCCTACAGAATTGAAATTCCTTAACGCTAAATTAGGCCTTCAGCAACTTTTATAACAGGAGTGGCAAGGCGCGCCTTGCCACTACAGAATCGCTTTGAAATTCCTATACACCATAACATATAAGGGTGGATTAAGGCGTTAGTTTTTACGCCGAATCCACCATTACTATTTCCAGAAAAGGCGGATTCGCTATCGCTTAATCCGCCCTACTACACTGTCAACTTAATTTATAATAACAGACTCTCTTGTATTTGTCATTGCGAGGGGGTATTTTCCCGAAGCAATCTCTTTTGAAATATTCAAGGGATTGCTTCGGACAATACCCTCGCAATGACACAGCCCTATTATCATGAATTCTATTGACAGTGTAGGAGTTACCACACCCTATTTAAATAAAATGAAAATTCCTATACAATCAAACTAGCCCCGAAAGGGTAGAAGAAGATTATTCTCTTGATAGCATACTCCTTTTCCTTCGCCCCTTTGGGGCTGTCGTTGTAGTATTGCTTTTTTCAGGAACTTCATCCCTGTCTATACACTTCCAGCCCTTCGGGCCTATCAGTCAAACAGTAAAGAGCATTTTCGTTCATACATTTTCGAAAAACAGATGCTTTTTGCCATAAATTCATTATCAGAGATTTTCGTTTCTATACAGAACCAAACTATGCCCCTTTATAATTATTTCCTGCTCAGGATTGAGTTCTTTTGTGAGCAATGAACCAGGCCCGTTCCACATCTTTTCTGAAGAATCCAGTATCTTAATCCATATTCCTTTGGGAAATACGGATGTAAACTTTACATCAATGCTGTTAAAATTGAAGATGAGAAATACATGACTTGAATCTTTCCATCTCCGCATAAAGATAATCTTATCCTCTTCAACACCATCCACAGCAAGATTTTTTTTATCAAGATATGAAAGAGCCGGAACTGTCCTCCGTAACATTATTACATACTTATAAAAGTCCAATAAAACCTTCCCACTGCCTTCGGTTCTCTTTTCCCAATGCAGTTTTGATTTCAGAAAGGTCTCTCTGCTTTGCGGATCGGGCGGTTCTTCCTTCCACTTGAAATCACCGAATTCCTCTTTCCTCCCTTTCCTCACCGCTTCAACAAGGGCAGGGTCGCAATGGCTTACAAAGTAAAGGAATGGTGAACTCTCTCCATATTCTTCGCCCATAAAGAGAAGGGGAATATACGGTGAAAGAAGAACCATTCCCGCCGCAAGTTTAAGAGCCTCATACGGCACAAGGGCACTGAGCCTTTCACCAAGCATCCTGTTCCCTATCTGATCATGGTTTTGCGAGAAGACTGCTATGCGCGTTGCAGGCACATTCTTTGATGAATTACCGTGATTCCTCTTCCTGAACTCCGAATATTCTCCTGAATAGACGAACCCCTCCCTTATAGATTTTACAAGGTGCTCAATCTTCCCAAAATCGAGGTAATAGCCCTGGTTTTCTCCCGTAAGAAGGGTGTGGAGTGAGTGATGAAAATCATCACACCACACTCCGTCCATACCGTGTCCCCCAAGTTCCCTTGACACTACAACACGGGAATCGTTCAGATCACTTTCCGCTATAAGATAGAATCTTCTTCCCGCCTGGAGCGAGAATCCTTCAACCCTTTCTGAAAGCTCGTGAAGAAAGTGCTTCGCTTCTCTGTCGAAAATAGCATGAACTGCATCCAGACGAAGGGCATCTATGTGATAATGTCTGAACCAGTGAAGGGCATTTTCTATAAAAAAATTTCTTACCTCATAAGAATATGCATCATCAAAATTTATTGCATCTCCCCAGGGCGTTTTATACTTATCGGTAAAGTAAGGACCGTATTCCCTGAGATAATTCCCCTCAGGCCCCATGTGATTGTAAACAACATCAAGGACAACTGAGATTCCTTTTTTATGGCACTCATTCACAAGCCGTTTAAGTCCTTCCGGGCCTCCGTATGAGTTCTGGACTGCATAGGGATAAACCCCATCATATCCCCAATTTCTTTCACCAGGAAACTGTGCGATTGGCATTATTTCCAGGGCATTTACCCCCAGATCCCGCAGATCATCAAGGCGCTGGATTACTGCATCAAAGGTTCCCTCTGGTGTAAATGTTCCCACATGGACTTCATACAGTATCATCTCAACGGGATCAATCCCACGCCAGTGTTCATCCTGCCAGTGAAAAGAATGATCAATAACCTGAGAAGGACCATGCACCCCTTCCGGCTGAAAGTGAGAAGCCGGATCGGGTCTATCCCTTTCATCATCAAGGCGGTAATAATAAGAAATATTTTGAGTCACTTCTTCAACCATTGCCTTCCAGTATCCTCTCTGGTCCTTTTCCATGGGAATATTTTTCTGATACGGAGAAACCATTTTTAATGATACCGTTTTCAGAAAAGGGCCCCAGACGGTAAATTCATAACCTTTATTTCCTGAACGATGTATTCCAATCCTCATAGTGTTACGCCTTTCTTCCCCCTGCCAATAACCCTTTCATGATACAATTTACCGGAGAAATAAAAAAGGAAACCTGTTTATGGAGTAACCTGAAAATCTCTTGCTTTATGCATTCATTTGATGGTATCCTTTTGACCAGGACAGGAGATGTTATTCTTAAACTTTTACGGTTCGGGTTATTTACCACTCATTAAAATCATCTTACGTCCCTTTTATCCTTACTTCAATTCTTTTCTCCGGGAATTATAAGATAATTGAAATTCCCAAAGAAAATGGATCATAAGCAAAACGGAGTTCAATGTGAGTAAAAAAATACTCATCATAGAGGATGAGAATGAATTTTTCTTTTTTTATACGATGATGCTTGAAGGCACCGATTATACCATCACGAGAGCCCTCGATGGAAAACAAGCATTTGAAAAGATAAAGGAAGATAAGCCAGACCTTATCATTTTGGATTTACTCCTTGACCAAATGACGGGTGATACCTTTCTGAAACAGTTAAAGTCAAATCCTATAGGCGCTGCTATCCCTGTCATTATCGCCAGCAGTTTCTCACCACGTTCATACAAAACCATATTTGAAATAGATCCAAATTTAACATTTTTGGAAAAACCATTTACCCAGGAAAGATTACTTGATGAGATAAAGTCCAGGTTAAGGTAGCTGATGAGCCATTCCTTGTTCATAAAACGATTTTGTATCATACTATTACTATGCCTTACCGGTTGCCAATCAGTACAAAACGCTGGCAAAAAATATTCCGGCGACCTGGAAACATCTTTGCTCTCTGATATAGAAGATGGCCGGCTGGATATACCATTTGAGCAGGCATGCCTTATTGCTTCTGGTGTGAACAGTAGTAAGAAGATGCAAGGATATCTGGCAAAAATCGATCTTCTCATCTCCCGTATTAATCAAGAAACGGATATCCATAAAGAAAACGATCCTCTCATAAAGGCAAAGATACTATTTAACTGGTTAAGAGAAAATACCTGCGAAGGGATATACAACGATTGCTACAATTTCAGAGATACTCTTAATCTTAAAGTAGGAAACTGCCTTTCTTACGCAATACAGTTTACCATTCTCTGCCGGCACTTTGATGTGGATATTAAAAATGTCTTTATTCCTGGACATATATACAATGTGTTAATATCCCATGAACAAACATACTACTTTGAGCATACTCATAGCGACGGCATCGTCAAGCACGCAGATAAGTACCATCCCCAAAAGAAAATAATGAGGGATGAAGAACTTATTTCAGAGTTATTTCTGTATAAGGCCTACAATGCTAATAGCGATATGAAATATGAAGAATCCATGAAATACTGTCAGCAAGCGCTGCGGTGTAATCCTCATGATAATCGTACCGTCATCCTGCTTTTGGACAATTACCTTGCGAAGAAGAACTATGAGGACGCACTTCGATGTCTGAATGAGTATCTCTCCCACCATCCAGATGATAAAAAATCATTTAAAAATACCTATATCCTATTGCAAAGAGTATGTAAAAAAGTAGATAATAGATTTAAGTAAAAAGCATTACATTGTATGTAAAATGTAGGGCAAGGCTTTAGCCTTGGTTCCCCGCCTGAACACCTGCACCGGGATAGCAACCCCAAAGGGTTGCCCTACAGAATCGAAATTCCTATACATGAAACTCTATGAGCCTGCAAATTCTGTGATTTTATCTATTTTTCATTACTCTGAAATGCCATCTCTCTGGCATTTTTATTTGAGGAGGAAATGACTATGGCTACATATAAACTCTTGGCAAAAGATTTAATGACAGCAAAGGTAGTATGTGTTTATCCGGAAACGTCTATCCGTGATCTGATAAAAGTCCTTACCGACTATCGTGTTAATGGGGTGCCTGTCGTTGATAGAAAGGAAAATCCTATAGGGGTTGTGTCAAAAACTGATATTCTTGGATATACAAAAGAAAAAACGAAAAAACAAGATCTCAGCAGCAAAAGATCGTTTTATACCGATACCAATGGAAGACAAACAAAGGCCTTCGATACGGCAGCTAAGGAGAAAGATTTTGGAAAAGCTACGGTAAAAGACATCATGACACCCCATGTTATTGCGGCAGAGGCCACCGATACGATAGACCGCCTTGCAAAAATTATGTATAATAAAAAAATCCATAGGCTTATTATCCAGGATGGTGGACGTGTCGTTGGTATTGTCAGTACCCTCGATATCCTTCATGTTGTGGGTGCCTTAAATTATGGCAGCAATGCCTTTGTTAGTGAAAAGGCAATTCTGGGTTTACGAAAACGGTTAGAAGCCGCAGAAAAATCCATCCAATCGCTGCGTAGTACCTTTGATAAAATTTATAGTTAAAAATGAGCAGAAGATCTCTCATCCTTTTAGGCATTCTCCTGTGTCTGACAATTACGGTAGCTGCCTGTCTATACGCAGAATCATTGCATGTGCAGAAAAACGACCACACCACGGAGAAGAGTTTTCAACACATTGTGCATAGTATAGGTCTTGGGGCTACAGTAAAACCGACCTGGTGTTACATCAATTTCGACCCCAGGATTGATCCACGCTGTCCCTGTATTGAGTGGCCTATCCCCGGTGGTTTCTGTTACTGTCCGGATCATACAGGCACGGTATCTTATATAGCGGGTAATGTTGAAATGGGTGTGGCAATAGAGATTATGAAAAACCACGAGGACAACTACGGAGTTGGTGTAGGGCAAGGCTTCAGCCTTGCCGAGAGCAATGAGGATATACCATGATTCTCATAAAGCTATCTATGGTTTTCATGAATTTGTCAATTATGTTTTCCTCCTGAAACGCAAAATACCCTATTACATTTCACGCTGTATCAATTTTGACACGGCGGCATATGCCATCACAAAATGGTGGATTTTTTGTCAGGTAACAATTGCAAATTATGTATTTTCTTTTCAGTATAATTTTAAAATTAAACGGCGCTTTATCCGTTCCCTCGTGTGAGCCATCGCAGAACGGTTCTTTTTTCGTATTTCCACACGAGCACCACTGATACGTACCCGGTTCTAATTCAATAGTCATAGGCATTTGTTTATTCATAGGTATCTTTTCTCCATTCTTTGTACTCCTCCTGGATCAGATTTCAATAATGAACAATAGTCCGCAATCAGGACATTCTCTCATGTCGGGACCTACACAGTAACCGCAAGCAGGGCATCTTCCCTGCGATTCCCATTCCTGGGAAGTCTTGATTTCAGGGTACTTTTGTGTATAGAACTCCTCAATACAGCCGTGTGCGGCAGGCACATCTTTTTTTGGTATCAAAAGAAGATATCGGCATCCACACTTCCCCGTACTGCAACCAGGGGCCAATACAATTTTACAAAAAATGCCGTTTCTTGAAAGTAAATCCGATAATTCCCGGATGCCTTCTTTCCCCTCTTCTCTGATGGTAACCAATTCCTCATGGAGAGGTGCAGGAATGTCTGATTTTTTATTTCTCTCTTTTTCGATCTCTTGCGGCATTACCAGAGAAACGCCGCAATCAGCGCATACTGAAATATGCGCATAATACTCTGATTCGCATTCTGGGCAAAGCTTTATTTTTTCAGTAGACATATACAATTATCCAGCACTATTTTCTTTATTTTAAAAAGTGTTTGTCAGTACAATGATACATAACAACAGGAAAAGATTCTCTCTTTATATCCTTTTGGCTACTCTGCGGATTATCCATCTTTATTGATGCCATTACCTGCTTCCGTGCCATATCAAACATGGAAAATCCCATTTTCAATCTCTCCTGTCCACTTTTTTTCATCATCATTTCTAAAAAACGGGATTCGATGAGAAGATCTGTATCAGTCATTTCTTTACCTCGTTATATACCTCTTCAAGTCCTAATTCTCTTACCCATTTCTCAGTATAATTGATATCCAGATTGTGTATCGTTTTTAAAAGATTCCTCACATCCCTGATCTGCATTCCTGATAAACTTTCTTTTGCCCAGAAAAGTTTTGATAGTATAAGATCTTCTGGTGAAGTAAAATGATAGAGGCACGATTTTGGAGAATAATACTCCGGCATCAAGGCCTTAATCTTATCTACAATATCAAGCCGATGCTGATAAATTACAGGCGAATTTAACCATTCCAGCAAGCAATAAAAGCTAAAAGACTGCCTTCTGCGATTACCGGTGATGGTTCTTATCCGGCTACTAATCAATAAGTTTATCCCCAGTTTTAAAGAAATCTCATTGAGTCTCTTATCGACTGTCCACAGCAAAACCTCAGTTAATAGAGCCGAGGCAATCAAATGAATGTCAATATACCCTAACCCTTTCCCCATAAGCCTATGGTCTTCTATAAATCTCATCACTTCTTCATGTTCTCCATGGATTGCCATAGGGAATGCCTGCAGAAGAGAAAGTATTTTCGGCTCTGTTTTTGAGATTACCGCAAGCAAGTTCACCAACGGTGAAAGGATGACAGACAGCGCGGCATTCATGCAACAGCGTTTCAAGCCCGATATTGCCATTCTAGAAATGCATTACCCACGCTGAAGTGTCAATAAGAATCATCTTATGTGCCTGCCGTCTTCCTGCGGGGTATCATCTCTAATTTTATGAAATATGCACGGATATATGCACTAGTATGTACGTACCATATATCATTGTCAATAAATTTCTGGTATGGCATATTGTGTTAAACCCGTGCGTTTTTTCTATGTCCAGAGGCTGTCTAAAAAGTATTTGCCTGTGCAACGTCCATAAGCGCGAATACAGGATTCTCTCCTACCTATTGTGCACACACGTTCATTTTAGAACTTTTTGGACAACCCATAAAAATTCTCCCCCTTTATAGTATCCAATAGATGAAACCGAACAGAATAGGGAGAAAGTTGAGTCTTTGGCTAATAGGCAAGTGTATAAAATGCAGAGGATTCTGAAAATGTCATCTA